>NZ_JAGQAY010000009.1:0-93806 GCF_024345355.1 Cyanobium sp. WKJ7-Wakatipu | reverse complement strand
CGGAAGGACTTGGGCTTGACCATGACCCATTCTCTCGTCCTGATTCATTGCTGACACTGGGATCTGGGCAGATTTCAGGGCGTCTGTGGAGAGGCCTTGCCCTGATCTATGTGCAACACGCTCCTAGCCCTGGGAATCCTGGCCCTGCTGGCCTCCCTGAGCAGCCCGTCCCTGGCCCAGGCCGCACCCACCGCCTCAGCCAAAACCAGCGTGGACACGCCGGCTTTGGGCCCCCTGCAACTGGAGAACGGTTACCCCACGGCCGCCACCGCCCGCAAGCTGTACGACACCCTCGACCTGCAGCGCGCCACCCAGGGCTACCTGTGAGCCCTGCCCGCGGTGGGCTTCAAGGCCCTCTACGACGCCCAGGCCAAAACCATGGGCGTCCGCAACGGCGACGTGCTGCTCTACCGCACGCTGCAGGACAAGGCGGGGATGCTCACCCCCAACATCACAACCCTCTACGCCTTCAGCTTCTGGGATCTGGCCAAGCAGGGCCCGCTGGTGGTGGAGGTGCCGGCCGGGCTCACCGCCGGCGGCGTGCTCGACATCTGGCAGCAGCCGGTCACCGACCTGGGCCAGACCGGGCCCGACAAGGGCGCCGGCGGCAAGTACCTGATCCTCCCCCCGGGTGGGCCGGAGGTGGTGGCCCCGGGCTACCGCATCTTCCGCTCCCCCAGCAACCAGGTGTGGTTCGGCACCCGGGGCCTGGCGCCGGACAAGGCCGTGGCCGAGGCCACCGTGCGCCAGCACCGCCTCTACAGCTGGAACGAACGCACCAACCCAGCGGCCACCGGCTACAGCGAAGTGGGTGGGCGCCCCTGGCAGTCGGCCCAACCCGCTGATCTCTCCTACTGGCGGCTGCTCAGTGATCTTTACGCCAACGAGCCGGTGGCACCCCGCGATCGGATGATGTTTGGGATGCTGTCGCCCCTCGGCATTGCGCCGGGCCAGCCCTTCAAGCCCGATGCCAGGCAGGCACGAATACTCAGCGAGGGGGCCCAGCTAGGTGACCTGATGGCCCGCACCATCGCCTACGACAAGCGCACCCCTGGCGCCACGGTGTACCCCGGCAAGCACTGGGAGTACGCCGTGCTGTTCGATCTGGATCAGGAATCCCCCGACAAGCGGCGCGTGCAGTTCGACGAGCGCAGCTCCTGGTTCTACGAGGCCATAGCCATGTCGGTGGGGATGCAGGGCCGGGTGGTGGGCTTCGGCCAGGTGTATCTGGAGGCCTCCAAAGATTCCAAGGGCCAATGGCTCGACGGCGGCCGCAGCTATCGCATGCGCGTGCCGGCCAATGCGCCGGTGAAGCAGTTCTGGTCGATCACCCTCTACGACAACCTCAGCCGCGGCCCGCTGATCACCCCCCAGGGCGCCGCCGACCTCAGCTCCCGCAAGCCCGAGCTGGTGAGCAACGCCGACGGCTCGGTGGATGTGGATTTCGGGCCCATCCGGCCTGCTGGTGCCAAGAACTGGATCCAGACCACTCCAGGTAAGGGCTGGTTCGCCTACTTCCGCCTCTACGGCCCCACCGAGCCCTATTTCGCCAAAACCTGGCAACTTAACGACATCACGACGATCCAGCCATGAAGACCAGCAACCAGCGTCCGCCCAGAAGCCTGGGGCTGACCCTCGCCCTGATGGCAGTGACCAGCGCCGCGCCGGGACCAGCCCTAGCCGCCTCTGTGGCGCCAGCCCCCACGCCCGCCGAAGCAAAGGCCATCGCCGCGGAGGCCTGGCTCTACGCCTATGCCCCCCTGCAGGGCTACCAGACCCTCTGGAACCAGACTCAGAACAAGACCTTCCCGGGCTACGTGGGCGGCTTCAACCGCTTCCGCCACTACAGCCGCTCCGCCACGCCGGCCGACACGGACATCGTTACCCCCAACAACGACACCCCGTATTCCTGGGCCTGGCTGGATCTAAGGGCTGAACCGATTGTGCTGAAGCTGCCGGCGGTGCCGGCACCTCGCTACTACGTGAACCAGTGGTTCGACCTTTACACCCATAACTTCGCCTACACCGGTGTGCGGGCAACGGGGCGCGGCGCCGGCACTTATTTGTTCGCCGGCCCCCGCTGGCAGGGCAGCGTGCCCAAGGGGATCACCAGGGTGTTCCGCGCCGAAACCGATTTCGTCGGCACCCTCACCCGCACCCAGCTCAACGGGCCCGGGGACATCCCAGCGCTTCAGGCGCTGCAGGCGAAATACCAGTTGATCCCCCTTTCGAGTTTCGAAGGGACCAAGCCGCCCAAGCCCGCTCCGCCGGTGAACTGGCCCGCCTGGGATCCGGCAAAGGCCGAGGGAATCGGCTTCATCGGCTATCTCAACGCCCTGCTGCCGTTCATGCCCACCGTGCCGTCGGAGCAGGGGATGATGAACCGCTTCGCCCGCATCGGCATCGGCCCAGGGCGGCCCTTTGACCCCAAACAACTGACTCCCGCCACCCGCAGCGCCATCGAGGCCGGGGTGGCCGCCGCCGCCACCAACCTGCGCAGCAAGGCCCTGGCCCAGAGCAGTTCCAAGGGCTTCTTCGGCACCCGCGAGGAACTCGGGAGCGATTACCTCACCTACCGGGCCATGGGGGCGATGCTGGGTATCTACGGCAACAGCAGTTCCGAGGCCTTCTATGCATCCCAGCAGAAAGGCCCCGACGGCAAGGTGCTCGACGGCCGCCGCCAGTGGGTGCTGCGCTTCCCCGCCGGCCAGCTACCGCCGGTGAGTGAGTTCTGGTCGATCACGATGTATTCACTCCCCCAGCGATTGCTGGTGGCCAATCCGATCAACCGCTATTCGATCGGGGATCGCACTGAGGGCCTGAAGCTGGGGGCAGATGGCTCCCTGGAGATCTATCTCCAGCATGAAAACCCAGGCCCAGCCAAGGTCTCCAACTGGCTGCCGGCTCCTGCTGGGCCCTTCTTCTTCGTGGGCCGTCTCTATGGGCCAGGACCGTCGGCCCTTTCAGGGCAATGGCAGCTACCTGCCCTGCAGGAACGTCCCTAGGGCCGCCCGATCCGCCACCACCTCCAGCCGGGGGTGGTGCTGCAGCCAGCTGGCTGGCACCTCAGGGCAGGGGGGCTCCTGCAAAGCCCGTTTCAAAATGGCAGCTTTACTGGCCCCGGTGACCACCAGCAGGATCCGCTCTGCCGCCAGGATCTCCGCCAATCCAAGCGTGATCGCCTGGGCCGGCACCGCCTCGGGATCGCCGCCAAAGGCACCAGCATTCTGGGTCCGGGTGGCGGCGCTGAGGGTCAGGCAGCGGCAGGGGGCTTGAGCTCCGCAGGGGGGCTCGTTGAAGCCCACATGGCCGTTTAAGCCCAAACCAAGCAGCTGCAGCCCCACGCCACCAGCCACCGCGAGGGCGGCCCCGTAGCGCCGGGATTCAGCCTGGGGATCGCTTGCTAGGCCATCGGGCAGCAGCACCTGCTCAGGCTGCAACCCCAGGGGGCGCTGCAGCCGGGCAGCCATGAAGGCCGCAAAGGAACGGGTATCGGTGGCCGCCAAGCCCACATATTCATCCAGGTTGAAGCTCAGCCAGCCCTGGCGGATCGCCTGCTGTTGCGCCCCACTGAGCTGCTCAAGCTGCTGGGCTAGTGCCGCGTAGACAGGCTCCATGGTGCGGCCAGTGGCCAGTCCTAGGGGAAGCCAGGGCCGCTGCAGGCGCTCTTCCAGCAGGCGGGAAGCCACCGCAGCAGCCACGGCCGGCCCATCAACGAGGCAGCGCAACTCCAACTTCAGGGGCTGACGTAGGAGCGCAACTCCGTTCCGCGGTAGTAGTGATGCAAGATCTGCTCGTAGCTCTGGCCCCGGTTGGCCATGCCGTGGGCGCCCCACTGGCTCATACCCACACCATGGCCGAAGCCCCGGCCGATCGCCAGCAGCGAAGGCGGCGGCAGTTGCACGGGCACCTGATCCGGGGTGATGGCAGGCTCGGCAGCCCGCGGCATCAGCGGCGGCAAGGCCGGCAGGGAGGCCGGCAGGGAGGCCGGCAGGGCCGCCAGCTGTGGGGCCAGCACCTCAAAGCGCACCATGGTGCTCTTGAGCCCTAGGCGGCTGCGCAGCTGGGCGCCGGTGAGCACCAGGGTGCCGGCAGGGCCAGTCACCCGCGCCTGGCGCACCCGACCAGAGCCGGTGGTGGCGAGCACATCGATGCGCTGGGCACCGCCGATCTCGCCAAACGCCTTCTGCAGCTGCTCGGGCTCCAGGCGCAACTGCCAGGCGTGCACCGGGCTGTGCTGATCAAAATCGGGCACGCTCACCAGGTACGGAAGCTGCTGGCTCCAAAGATCACCGCTGTTTTCGGTGCTGCCACCGGCGCTGCTGTGAAAAACAGCGTTGGCCAGGCTGGGACCAAACATCAACACCTGGCCGCGGGTGCTAACAACCGCCTGACGGGTTGAGGGGGTTTCCGCCTCAACACCCTTGTAAACCTGGCTCGAAACCGTGGCGCTCACGTCAAAGGCGGCAGCTGGCTTGCGCTGACGCAGGGCATAGGTGCGGGCGGCCACCGCCTGGGCGCGCAGGGCTGCCTGGGGCCAGCTCGCCGGCATCTCGCTGGCCACCACGCTGGGCAGGTAGGCCTCGAGGGGCACATGGTTCACGGCCTGTAGGGATGAACTACCCACAAGCACCTGCAGTCGGCCGCGATAGCCCCGCTGCTGTAGCTGAAAATCGGCGCCTTCCTGGGGGCTGAACTGCAAATTCAGCGGGGCTTCAGCGGACTGGGCTGCCGGCTCCAGCCATAGCTCTCTAACTGCAGGCAGTCGCTCCACGCCGGCGGCGCGTTCCAGCACAAGGCTGCCGGCAGCCAGCTCCAACACCACCGGCTCCAGCGGCGCCAGCGACCAGCGCTGGCTACCGGCCCGCAACACCAAGGGCTGCTGAGGCGCCGCCAGCGTGAGCTTGACCGTTTCAAGCAACAGCACCCGCACCTGCGGGTTGGCCTGCTGGGCCCGCAGCTGTCCCGGAGCAGCACCGGTAAGCACCAGGGCGCTTGCCAGCAAAGACACCAGGGAAAAGCGCGCTACAGGCACGGGGGCTGCTTCTCCCGACTCAGGTGGCCCATTGTGCCCGGCGTGGCAACATGCGCCAGAGGCAGCACGACCGTGCAGGTCACCTTTCTAGGCACCAGCTCCGGTGTGCCCACCCGGGGCCGCAATGTCTCGGCGGTGGCGCTGCGTCTGCCCCAGCGCAGCGAGCTGTGGTTGTTCGACTGCGGCGAGGGCACCCAGCACCAGTTTCTGCGCAGCGACCTGCGGGTGAGCCAGCTGCGGCGGATTTTCGTCACCCACATGCACGGCGACCATGTATTTGGCCTGCCCGGCCTGCTGGCCAGCCTCGGCCTGGCGGGCACCTGCACGGGCATCGACCTCTACGGCCCCGATCCCCTGCGCGACTACCTCGAAGGGGTGCTGCGCACCTCCTCCACCCGGATCAGCTACCCCCTTCGCACCCACCGGGTGCGATCCGCTGCCGAGAGCGGTGCCCTGCTCCTCGATGACGACGACCTCACGGTGCGCTGCACGCCGCTGACCCACCGGGTGCCTGCCTACGCCTACCGGGTCGATCAGAAGCCCCGGGCTGGCCGCTTCGACGTGGAGCGAGCCAAGGCCCTCGGCATCCCGCCAGGGCCGATCTACGCCGAGCTCAAGGCTGGGCGCGACATCAGCCTTGAAGACGGCCGGATCATCAATGGCGCCAGCCTTTGCGG
Organism: Cyanobium sp. WKJ7-Wakatipu; assembly: GCF_024345355.1. Lineage (NCBI taxonomy): Bacteria > Bacillati > Cyanobacteriota > Cyanophyceae > Synechococcales > Prochlorococcaceae > Cyanobium > Cyanobium sp. WKJ7-Wakatipu. The sequence continues at coordinate 88,094 of NZ_JAGQAY010000009.1, read as the reverse complement.
CCCCGATCGCCCGGGGGCCAGCGTTGTTTATTGCACCGACACCGTGTTCTGCGAAGCGGCGGTGGAGCTGGCCCGCGGCGCTGACCTACTGATCCACGAATCCACCTTTTCCCACGCCGAAGCGGAGCTTGCCTACCAGCGCCAGCACTCCACCAGCACGATGGCGGCCCAAACCGCCCTGGAGGCCGGCGTCAAGCAACTGGTGCTCACCCACCTGAGCCCTCGCTACATGCCAGGCAATCCGATGACCCCCGACGACCTGGTAGCGGAAGCCCAATCCATCTTTGCCAACACCCTGGTGGCCAAGGATTTCCTCAGCATCGACATCACCCCATCCGAACCAGCCACGGCCTAGCCCTGCAACAGTTCGCGTTGATCGGCTGCGGAGGGCCCTTTCCCCGTGATACAAGGTCTCCGATGCGGTCTTTACCGCCTACCCGCCGGCTTTTTCCAATGGCCTCCTCCTTCCCCTCGGCTGCCCTCCGCAAGGCGGTTCGCGTTCTTGCTCGAACCATGCTGGCCCTGCTGCTGTTCATGGGCTTCGGCAGCCCGGCTCTGGCAGCCGCCTGGACCACAGAGCAGCTCACCGTGCCCGCCACGCCAGACGGCACCCTGGTGACCTTCAGCGAGCAGGAGATCAAGGCCGGTCGCAAGGTGTTCAACAGCAGCTGCGGCGAGTGCCACGCCGGTGGCATCACCAAAACCAATCAGAACGTGGGCCTCGACCCTGAAACTCTGGCCCTGGCGACGCCGTCGCGGGACAGCGTTGAGGCCCTGGTGGACTACATGAAGAACCCCACCTCCTACGACGGGGAATACAGCATTGCTGACGTGCACCCCAGCATGCGCAGCAGCGACATCTTCGTGAAAATGCGCGACCTCGACGACGACGACCTGCGCCTGATGGCTGGCTACATCCTGGTGTCCCCAAAGGTTCAGGGCATCCAGTGGGGCGGCGGCAAGATCTACTTCTAGCCTCAGATCAACTTTTAATACCAGATCAACTTTTAGCCTCAATCCCCTTGTTCAGCCGGTGCAACAGCACCGGCTTTTTTATTGGCCGTAAAAGGCGGTGGCTTGCAGTTGGTCAGGTCTAGGGAGGTGGGCTGCTTGCTGTACCACCACTCCTGCAACTGGGATTCAAGCCGCATCGGGAACAGGGTGATAACCGTGCGGGTGGGGCGGGCGCCGGGCTGCAGCAGCTCAACGGCATAGGACGGGCAGCGGCGGGAGGCCAGATCAGGCACAAAGCGCCGGCCGATGCGCCGCCAGCTTGGCTCCTTGCTATGCCAGGCCAACCGACAGCAGGGCCAGGGCAACTCCTCGCGATCAAACAGGCGGCAGCAGGGGCCCAGCACCCGATAGCTGTAGTGGCCGCCGGGGCTGGTGTGCTCGCTCCCTGGCTCCAGCAGGGCTGCGACGTTGCCCCTGGAGGGGGGTGCCTGGGCTGACACAGAACTGCGGCTCGGGGATGACAGCAAAAAGCCACCCCTAAGGGTGGCAGAGAAGTTCAGAATTCTCAAGTGCAGGTCCGGGACTTGCCGAGCCTACGCAGGCAGAACTGGGGCTCAATAGAGCTCTTCTTCGGCGTGGGTCTTGATGGTGCAATCGCTGGTGGGGTAGGCCACGCAGGTGAGCACAAAACCAGCTTCGATCTGGTCGTCGTCGAGGAAGCTCTGGTCGCTTTGATCGACGGTGCCGGAGGTCAGCTTGCCTGCGCAGGTGGAGCAAGCGCCGGCGCGGCAGGAGTAGGGCAGATCAACGCCCTGCTCTTCAGCAGCGTCGAGGATGTACTGGTCATCAGGAACCTCGATGGTCTTGTTGAGGCCTTCGCTCTCGCTGATGAGGGTGACCTTGTAGGAAGCCATGAAAAAGATTGGGGCTCACAGGCACCCGGAAGCCGGGCCTGTAGGACTCGCCCTTCATACATCCGCCGGACGCCCTAACTGTGGATTTGACGGCCAGAACGCTGGAAGGCCAATCAAATTGAAGGCACAGATCAGCGTGCCTTATGCGACACGCCGGATCGTCATCAGGCCCCACTGGCTTTGTTCCGCCGTGAGTTCGGCCTGCCAGCCCTCGTCCCGCAGGGCCAGCTGCAACGCCGGAGCCTGGTCAACGAGCAGGCCACTGAGCAAACCCACGCCGTTGGCAGCCAGCACGGTGTTGAAGGCTGGACAAAGGGCCTGAATCACCGGAGCAAGGATGTTGCACAGCAAAAGATCGGCCGGCTGGCCCTCGAGCAGCTCAGCCAGGGCTTCTACCGAGCCCAGTTGCACCCGCACTTGAGGCGTGAGCCCGTTGAGGCCAGCATTGTCGGTGGTGGCTCGCACTGCCAGCGAATCGGTATCGACAGCCGCTACCGAGGCCGCGCCCAGCCGCAGGGCAGCCAGGCCCAGCACGCCGCTACCGCAGCCGAGGTCGGCCACCCGCAGGCCAGCCAGCCCCTCTGGAGTCATGGCGGCCAGCAGCTCCAAGGCCTCCAGGCACAGCCTGGTGGTGGGATGGCTGCCGGTGCCGAAGGCACTGCCCGGATCCATGGCAATTAGCCGCCGCTCGGCATGCTCGGGCGGACAGGGCAGCCACGCAGGCAGGATCAGCAGCCCCTCGCCCACAGGATCGGCCTGCCAGTGCTGCTTCCAGCTGAGGCTCCAGTCTTCATCGGCCTGCTGACTCCACCGCAGCGGGGGCAGGGCCAAGCCGAAGGGCTCGGCCAGGGGCGCCAGGGCCAGAGCCAGCTGTTGCCGCTCCAGTTCAGGCCAATCGATTGCCGGCAACCAGGCAATCAGCTGCCGCTGGCTGGGGGTTTCGGGGCGGTGCTGAACCGCAACCCGAGCTATGCCCAGGTCAGCGAGCTTCCAGAGCAGGGATTCCTCCAGCTCCGGCAGGGAGGCCAGCTCCAGTCGCCACCAGCCCGGGGCAGCGGCCATCAAAGGGTTACCGGGTGGGCTTCCTGAATGCCGTTGATGGCGTGCACCGAGACCAGCAGGCTGGGGGGGATGGGGTCATCGAGGCTGAGCACCATCACGGCGTCACCACGCACGATGCGGCGGCCCACCTGCATAGAGGCGATGTTGACGTTGTGCTCGCCCAACAGGGAGCCCAACTGGCCGATGATCCCAGGCATGTCCCGGTGGCGAGTGAACAGCATGTGGCGGCTTGGAGCCACGTTCACCGGGAATTCATCGATGGTGGTGATGCGCAGCTCGCCTTCGGCGAACACCGCTCCGGTAACGCTGTGGCTGGCCTGGGAGTTGCGGCAGCTGAGCTGCAGCGAACCACCGGCGAAATCACGACTGGCGTCATCCTTGACTTCGAGCACGTGGATGCCGCGCTCCTTGGCCTCCAGGCTGGCGTTCACGTAGTTGATGCTGTCGCCCAGGGCGGTGGAAAGCAGACCCTTGAGGGCCGCCACCACCAGAGGCTGGGCAGGGTGGGCGGCGAAGTCGCCCTGGAGTCTCACCTCGAGCTCACTGATCGGGCCACCAGCCAGCTGGCTCAGCAGCTGACCCAGAGTTTCGGCCAATTGCAGGTGGGGCTTGAGCTGCTCCATCACCTCGGCATTGAGGCCTGGGATATTCACAGCGCTGCGAGCAGGCAGGCCAAGCAGTACGTCGCGGATCTGCTCGGCCACATCGATCGCAACGTTTTCCTGGGCCTCTTCGGTGGAGGCACCCAAATGGGGCGTGAGGATTAGGCGCTCCTTCACCTGCCGCAAGGGCGAATCTGCCTCTAGGGGCTCTTTGGCGTACACATCAAGGGCAGCGCCGCCGATGGTGCCGTTCTCAACCGCCTCAGCGAGGGCCGCTTCATCAATGATGCCGCCGCGGGCGCAGTTAACGATCCGCGCCGTCGATTTCATTGTCTTGAGCAGCTCCGCGTTCACCAGGTTCTCGGTGTCTGGGGTGCGGGGCAGGTGCAGGCTGACGAAGTCAGCTTCGGCAAACAGGGCGGGCAGGGGCAGCAGTCGGACCTGCATTTGCTGGGCCCTCTCGGCAGATACGTAGGGGTCGTAGGCCATCACGTCCATGCCCATAGCCTTGGCCACCCGGGCCACGTGGGAGCCGATCTTGCCGAGACCCACCACGCCCAGCTTTTTCTTGTAGAGCTCGTTGCCCACGTATTTTTTGCGATCCCAGCCGCCGGCCATGGTGCTGGCATGGGCATGGGGCACGTGGCGCGACAGGGCCAGCATCAGGGCTAAGGCCTGCTCAGCGGCGGCGATGGTGTTGCCCTCCGGCGAGTTCACCACAAGCACACCGCGCTTGGTGGCCGCCGGCACATCGACGTTGTCGACGCCGACGCCGGCTCGGCCAATGATCCGCAGCTTGTCGGCCGCTTCGATGATTTCGGCAGTCACCGTGGTGCCTGAGCGAATCATCAGGGCGTCGTAGTCGCCGATGATCGCCTTGAGCTCCTCGGGGGGCAGGCCAGTGCGTACATCAACCTGAGCCACCTGGGACAGGATGTCGATCCCCGCCTGGTCGATGGGATCCGAAACGAGAACCTTTGTCATGCCCGGCGGTGCGAAGCGGAGAGCCGGCCGTGCAGTGTAGTGAGCGGCGAGAATCGCCCCAACAACACTGAGCAGGGCGCAGCGTGGGCACAAGTGTGGTGGTAGTTCTGAACGACCGCAAAAGGTTGCATCAGCTTCGGGATCGACTGGCCGAGCTGCAGCCGCCGCTGCTGCAGTTGGAGGCCATCGGCGAGGGAGAGCAGGCCATGGCCGAGGTTGCCCGGCTAAACCCTGCGGTGGCACGGCGGGCCCGCCAGCAGGGCATGGCTCGCTGGCTAATTCCCTTTGGCTTTTTGGCTGGCCTCACCTTCACCTACATCACCGATCTGGACACCTTCGCCTTTGCGGGTGCCTGGAGCCAGCACCTAATCGGCGCCCTGCTCGGCATGGGTTCAGGCTGGATGGGCAGCTTTGCAGCCGCCGCGAGCGTGCGCTCCGAAGAGGACGACCGCATCCGCAGCCTGCGCAACCGGGTGGAAGAAGGCAACTGGCTGCTACTGGCCGAAACAGCTAACGGCGTCGATATGCCCTGGATTTCCCTGCAGCAGGCCAAACCCCTGGCGGTGGTGCGACTGGGCGATGGCTAGGGACCTTGAAGCCGTGATCGCTGCCGCAGACCAGGCCCTGCGCACCTGGGAGCCGGTATGGACCCCCTTTCTTGATGGGGCGTTGCTTGAGCAGGCCCAAGAGCACCTGGCAGGGCTGGCCGAGCTGGAGCTGGCCAGCCGGGGGGGCTACCCAGGAGCTGAACGCCAGCGTCTGCTTTTGCAGCGCTACGACGCAGCCATTGATGCCGATGAAGTTGCCGCCGGCCTGATGGGCCTGGAGCTGGGCGGCAATTTCCTATTTGACCCGGCTGAGCGACAAGACTTCCGCTCGGGCCTGCTAGCCCTCGGCGCTGCGGAGGGAGAGCTGGGCGATCTCTGGCTGCGAGGCGACCGGGGTGCCCAGGCAATTCTCACGGCTGCTCAAGCTGCTGCCCTTGATGGCCGCACCGCTGTGGTGCGCACGGTGGAGGTGGCCCTGGAAGCCCGCCCCCTGCATGAGTTGCAACTTCCGGCGCCGCGCCTGCCCCGCCGCTTTCAAACCGTGGAAGCCTCCCTGCGCCTCGATGCGGTGGCCTCTGCTGGATTCGGGCTATCTCGCAACCGCATGGCCGAGCTGATCCGCCAAGGCAGGGTGAGACTCAACTGGCAGCCAGTCAGCAGTCCCAGCAGGGCGCTGACGGAGGGAGACCGGGTGCAGCTTGAGGGCCGGGGCGAACTGCAGCTTGAGACGGTCACAGCAACCAAGCGGGAGCGCTGGCGAATCGAGCTGGTGCGCTGCTGAGGGATTACTTGAATCAGGCCTACCTGTAACCTGGCAAAGCTTCTGGGGCGATTAGCTCAGAGGTAGAGCACTACCTTGACACGGTAGGAGTCACTGGTTCGAATCCAGTATCGCCCATTTTAAAGTTCAGTATTAGCCCTAAGTTTCGAGATGGTAGATGCAACAAGGGAACTGACCGTTGTTGTTGGACTTGCGCGCTCAGGGATTGGTGCTGCTCGGCTGCTTAACCATCTCGGCCATGCGGTGCTGGTAATTGAGAGCCAATCCAGCCCAGCACTCGAAGCCAAAGCGGGCGAGTTGCGCCAGGCAGGCATTGATGTGCAGCTTGGCGTGCCCCTCCACGGCGACGCCTTTGCCGCCCTTGGCCCTACTCCCGCAACCGTGGTGGTGAGTCCAGGCATCCGCTGGGACCATCCCACCCTGGTGGAGCTACGCAACTCAGGCGTAAGCACCAAAGGCGACATGGCGCTGGCTTTCCAAGCCAGTGGCGAAGTGCCCTGGATCGGCATCACCGGCACCAATGGCAAAACCACCGTTACCCACCTGGTGAGCCACCTGCTTCAGCACGCTGGGCTCGATGCCCCCATGGGTGGCAACGTGGGCTTCTCCGGGGCAGAGCTGGTGCTGGAGCGACTGGAGCGCGGCGATCCCCAACCCGACTGGCTGGTGATGGAGCTCAGCAGCTATCAGATCGAATCGGCCCCGCAAGTCGCACCACGGGTGGGAATTTGGACCACCTTGACCCCCGACCATCTCGAGCGCCACGGCACTATCGAGGCCTACAGGGCCATCAAACACAGCCTGTTGGAGAGTTCCACGGCGCCCATACTCAATGCCGATGACGCCGACCTTCGCGCCCATGCCACGGGCTTGCAGCGGGCAATCTGGGTCACCGCCGGCAGCCGGGAGGACCTCCCCCCCACGATCCAGCCCAGTCTCTGGATCGAAGCTGGCCAGGTATGGCAAGCCCCCCAGCCCGGCGAGACCGGCCCCGGCAAACATTTAATGACTGCGGATTGCCTAGCCATGCCCGGCGCCCACAACCGCCAAAACATGCTGCTGGCCGCTGCGGCCGGGCTCGAAGCCGGCTTGAGCGGCGCCCAGATGGAGCAAGCCTTCCGCTCCTTTACCGGCGTGCCCCACCGGCTTGAGCTCATCCGCGAGCAGCAAGGCATCAGCTTCTACAACGACAGCAAGGCCACCAACTACGACGCCGCCGAGGTGGCGCTGCATGCCCTGGACGGTCCGCTAGTAGTGCTAGCCGGTGGTGAATCAAAGCAGGGAAATCCCAATAGCTGGCTGGCAGCCTTGCAACAGAAAGCCGCAGCGGTGGTGCTCTACGGAGCTGCCCAGGCAGAGTTTGATCAACTACTTAGCCAGGCAGGCTTTAGCGGAGTTGTGCACTGCTGCGACAGCCTGACTGAAGCCGTACCCCTGGCCGACCAATTAGCCCGCAGCCATCGCTGCCGAGCTGTGCTGCTTTCCCCTGCCTGCGCCAGCTTTGACCAATACAACGATTTTGAGGCCCGTGGTGATCATTTCCGCCAGCTGGTGATGTCGCTGTAAGGGCGTTCAGCTATCTAGCTCCTAACATTCGCGCACCAGGCGAACGCAACTGGCCATGGCCTATTGGTTGATGAAAAGCGAGCCCGATGTCTACGGGATTGATCATTTACAGCGGGAGGCCAGCACCCTGTGGGACGGCATTCGCAACTACCAGGCCCGCAACTTTATGCGGAGCATGCAAATTGGCGATCGGGCTTTTTTCTACCACTCCAATACCAAACCACCGGGCATCGTGGGCTTGATGGAGGTGGTTGAAACCCAGATTGTCGACCCCAGCCAATTTGATCCCAACTCCAAATATTTCGATCCCGCCGCAAGCCGGCAAAAGCCCCGCTGGGACTGTTGCCGGCTGCGCTACTTACGCCACTTCCAGCAACTGCTCAGCCTGGATGCCTTACGGGAAAACTTCAGCCCCGAGCAGCTGGGGGTGGTGAAGCGGGGCAACCGTCTTTCGATCCTGCCGGTTGAGCCCAGCAGTGCCAAGCGACTGCTGGACCTGCTTGAGTCGCCATGAGTCAGCTGGCCCGGATCAGCCCCAAGCCCCCCCTAGCCATCCGCAGCGCCGTCGAGCGGGGCTGGGCTGCCTTCAGCCACTGCCCCTGGGTGCTGATGGGGTTCACCCTGCTGAGCGGCGGCGCCAATTTGGCTGCCCAGCTGCTTTATCGCTACGAGAGCAGCCTGGTGCTGTCGCTGCTGGGCAAGCCCGACCCCGTCGCCATAACCCTGGCGACGGCTGCCTGGATCATCTATGCCCTTACCGGGCTTTGGCTGGTGGTGGGGTTGATGCGGGGGGCCCAACTAGCTCTCAATCAGGGGCGACCCAGGCTGGGAGCACTGATCCGGGTCGATGGCAGAGCGATGTTGCGCTGCTTTGGAACCGTGGTGCTGATCCTGGTGGTGCTGGCACTGATAGTGCGCCTGGCCCAGGCGAGCTCCTGGCTGCTCACGATGATTCAACCTCTGTTAGCCCCCCTGCCGCTGGTGGCGGGTTTGGCAGCAGTTATTTATTTGAGCGCCGATCAAATTCTGAGCCTGCCGCTGGCCCTAATCGGAGGGCTTACCCCCCTGGCAGCCTTTCGCAGCGGTCGGGCCGCCACCGATCCCCACTGGCTCCAAGCCCTTGGACTAACCCTGGTGCTGCTGGCCATGGTGCTGGCCGGCTTCCTGGTGCTGCTCATCGGGCTGGTGGTGGCGTTGCCAGTGGCGGCCTGCACCCTCACGGCCGCCTACCAGCAACTCTTCGGCCAGGAGGACCGGGGCCAGCTCACTACTGCCTGAAGCTCGCCTGGGCGGGAAAGAGATTTGCCAGGTAGCAGCGGGTGACTTCCCGGTCGCCAAGGCCGTTCTGCACTAGGAAACCAGCCAGGGCAGCTTGAAACAACCGGTATTGATCCCAATTGGGGTGCTGCTCGATAAAGCCACGCATCGAGGCAAGTAAGGCCTCAGGCACCTCTGCGCGAAAGCTCACCGTTAAGCCTTCCCCCTCCACGGGAGCTTGAGCTCGGACGGGAGTCTGCAGATCCATGGGGGATAACGGCCTTGTGTGGCACCAGTTCTCCACATCAGGCCGGGCCCGTCAAATGGCCTGGCGAAGCTGCCCTGGCCAGCCTCCCAGGCTAAGAACCAAGCTCTGCCAGAGCATTTGCCGTAGCCCCCTCGCCTTTGGGCCAAGCGGTGAGGCTGGGGCCAGCGCTGTCAAGGGGAAAGGCTCTGGCAGCGAGCTTCTCCCCAGGCCCTAGTGGGCAAGCCCCATCTGAACAACTGACCTGGGGAAAAACTGAGCAAAACCAAGAGTGATCTGGGGGCTGGGCGGGAAAACGGCAATGATCAGCAATCCTGAACAGCTACAACTGCCGCTGGGTCTCAGCTGCAACCGTGCTGGCTTGCCCACATGCCCCAGCTAGCCGCCAGCCCCCTGAGCCAGGGCCGCCACCAAAGCCGCGCTAGGCCCGGGTAGCCAGCTGCCCTCAACGGCACGGCAATCAGCGCCAGGCGTGAGCACAAAGCGCAGCGACCAGGCGTTGCGGTCGCCTTCCAAGGCAATCCACAAAGGGCCGCGCTCGAGCTCAATGCTGATCGACTCTTCAGCCATCAACTGACTGGCCAGATCATGGTGCTCTTGCACCAACTGCACCAGAGCCTGACCCAGCCCCCGGGCCTCCTCCGCTGTGAGCTCAGAGGCCCAGCCCTGGCCACCAATCAAAAAAGAAAAGGGGTGGCGGGCTGAATCCTCCAGCCACCTCCACCCCTCACCTTCTTGAACACGCATCCGCGGAATCAGCCGGGCAGCAAATCGGGCTGGTCCTGCTCATCGCTCATTTCGATGATGGCCCGCTGCACGGGTTTGATCATCGAATCGTCAAGCAGGCCATCGAAATCATCGAAACGACGCTGCTTAGCCCGAAAAGCAATCTTCACCGTGGTGAGGTAACGGTTGCTGGTGTGGCGGATCAGGCTCTCGGCCCGCTGGGCCAGTTCCTTGTGGTTGACGTCAATACCGCTCTGCATGGGCACCCTTGCAATCTCCTCAACCTAGGTCAACAGGGGCAATTCCCCGTTTAGAAGGGTGTAATGCGGGGCACGCTGGCGATTGATCTAGGCAGCAGCACCACGGTGGTGGCCTACCAGGGGCCAGACACCGCGGCCAAGCTGCTGGCCCTGCCGCCTTACAGCACCAGCGAGCCGGTTGCGGTGCCAACCCTGCTATGGCTCAGCGATCCAGCCATGCCACGGCCCCTGATCGGTCGCCAGGTATTGGAGGCGGGCCTGGCCCACAGCGATGGCCCCCAGTTGCATCGGGACTTCAAACGACAAATCGGCGCGCTCCCCTGCCCGGCGCCCGAACCACCCCCAGCCTTGCCACTGCGGCCAGAACAGGCCGGAGCCTTGCTGCTGAGGCAAATCTGGGCCGCCCTGCCGCCAGGGCTTGCGCCCGAGCGGCTGGTGCTGACCGCTCCTATTGACAGCTACCCCCGCTACCGCCAGTGGCTGCAGGAGGTATGCCGCGAGCTAGAGGTGCCGGAGCTGGCCCTGGTGGACGAGCCCACCGCCGCAGCCATCGGTGCGGGATTGCCTGCCGGCAGCACGGTGCTGGTGGTGGACCTGGGAGGCGGCACCATCGACCTGTCCCTGGTGGCCCTAGAGGGTGGCGAGGGTCGCCCGGCGCCCATGGCCCAGCTGCTGCGCTTCGCCGGCCGAGATCTGAGTTCAAGTCGCCAGGCCCTGCGCTGTGCCCGGGTGATCGGCAAGGCGGGGGTAGCCCTGGGAGGCCGGGATATAGATCGCTGGATCGCAGCCCACCTTTGTCCCGGAGCCCCCCTTGATGGGGCCCTGCTGGAGGCAGCTGAATCGCTCAAATGCCAGCTCAGCAGCGCCGAAGAGGCCCTGGTGTTCTGGAGTCCAGCGGGCCTGCCTCCCCAACCACTGCGGCTGAGTCGCAGCCGCTTAAACGCCTTGTTGGTGGAGCGGGGCTTGCTGGCCCAACTCGATGATCTGCTGGAGGTCGTGTTGGCGGGAGCCCGCCGCGATGGACTGGCCCCAAACCAGATCACCGCCCTGCTGCCGGTTGGTGGCAGCAGCCGCATGCCCCTGATCCGCCAATGGCTGCAGGAGCGCTGCGGCGGCATTCCCCTGCAGGAAAGCCGGCCGGTGGAAGCCGTAGCCCTGGGGGCCCTGGCCCTCACCCCGGGGGTGCGGGTGCGGGATGTTTTGCGCCACGGAATTTGCCTGCGCTCCTGGGATCAGCGCTCCAGCCGCCATCACTGGCAACCGCTGTTTGTGGCGGGGCAAACCTGGCCGAGTGAGCGGCCGCTGGAAATCGTGCTGGCCTGCAGCAGCCCCAACCAGCGAAGCCTGGAGCTGGTGCTGGGGGAACCAGACAACGAAAGACGCAGCGAGGTGGTGTTTGAGGCCGGGCTACCGGTGCTGCGTCCGCGACCAGCGGGGCAAGCCCGAGTGATGCCCTGGAGCGAGCAACCCCCAGACCTTGCCCTGGACGTGCCGGGACAGCCTGGCGAGGACTGTCTGCGGTTGTCATTTTCTGTCAACGACCAGGGCCAGCTGGTGCTGGAGGTCACGGACCTACGCAGTGGTCGCCTCAGCGCCCCCCAACTTCTGGGCCCGGTGCGCTGAGAGTTAGCGGCAAACTCAAGTGGACGCCGCAAGCGCTGCCCTCAGATGAGGGCATCTCGGCCGCAGCGTCCATAAAACTAAGTTTCATATTTCCGTATTTGCCTTGGCCCTACGCCGCCACAGGCTGCCCCGTTTCTGGCTGGGTCTCACACTGGGTCTTGTGGCCTGCGGCATTGGGGCGACCTACTGGTGGGAGCAGCAGCTGCCGCAACGGTTGGAGCAGGCGGCAAGGAGCGGCGACTTAGAAGCCTGCCTGCGCTACAGCGAACAGCTCGAAGCCCTGCGCTGGCTGGGGGGGCAGGCCCCTGCCGAACAAGGCAGCTGCCGGCGCCGCAAAGCGGCCCAGCTCTGGCAGCAGGAGCGCTGGGGCGAGGCTCTGCAGTTGCAATTGCAACTGGTGAACTCCCTTGCCGGCAGCGAAGCAGACCGCAAGCGACTGGTGGTGTGGCAGCAAAACCTGCAGCAGCGCGCCATGACCCGCTTCCAGGAGGGCGACCTACGTGCAGCCCTGAAGATCCTGGCTGTGATGGGCGATGACCACCGCGCCGACGGCGACAGCCTGGGCGACAAACTCAGTGAAAACTGGACTCGCAACCGGCTGCAGCTGGAGCGGGCCAAGGGCCTCACAGAGCAAAAGCGCTGGTGGGAGGCCCTCGAGGCCCTCACCCGCATTGACCATCCCTGGTGGAAAACCCAGAGCCGCGGCCTACAAGCCAAGGTGCAGAAGGGCATCGAAGGCTTGTCAGTGCAGGAGCGCGAACACGACGCCCATGGCCAGCTGCCCCACACCGTGCCCGCCGCCCAACTCGATGCCCAGGTGCGCCAACGGATCTCCCAGGGTATGGACGAGTGGTCCGCGTTCCAGGAGGCCTGTCGGGCCTTAGGTGGACAGGTGGTTGAGGCCGGGCCGGAGACGGCCTGTCAGAGCCGATCCAGCAAGCGGTGATTGGCGCGTGACAAGATTGGCCGCGCGATGAAGCTCTGGAGCCATGCAGCCAGGTGATCAGGTTCAGGTCTCCCAAAGCGTGGTCGTCTACCACCACCCCCAGCACCGCGGGGTCGCCTTCGATCTCAAAGGGCAACAGGGTGAGGTGGTCACCGTGCTCAACGAGTGGAAGGGCCGGGTGATCAGCCCAACCTTGCCGGTGGTGGTTGCCTTCGGCAAATTTCGGGCCCATTTCCGCTCAGATGAGCTGGCTCCCGCCTGATCACTTGCCTGACTCTCGCTAGAGCTCCGGCCGCAGCAGGAACACCCCCTCCTCGCCATCGATCTCCTGCAGGCAGAGCTGGATTGATTCTTGGCGACTGGTTGGCACTAGCTTTCCACAGAAATCAGGCTGGATCGGGAGCTCCCGGTGACCGCGATCCACCATGGCCAGCAAGCTGACCCGCTTGGGCCGCCCCCAGGCTTGCAAGGCTTCAAGGGCCGCCCGCACAGTGCGCCCCGTAAAGATCACGTCATCCACCAACACCACCTGGCGCCCATCCAGAGCCACGGGCAAATCGGTGGGCTGGCCCAGACGGGTGCCGACTCGCTCCAGGTCATCTCGATGAAAGGTGGGATCGACACTGCCTTGGTCGATCGGATGGCCGGCTAAGACTGCCAAGCGGGAGGCCAAAACCTCAGCCAACGCCACTCCACGGGTGGGTATGCCGAGAAGCACCAAGGAGCTGCTATCGGCCACGCCTTCCAACACCTGGGAGGCAAGCCGGTCAAGGGTGCGGCCCAAATCCAGGGCCGAGAGCAGTTCGAGCCGATGCATTAGGGAATCAGGCAAGTCGGCTAGGGCTGGTTGGCTGTGTGACCAAAGGCTGACCCCGAGGGAAGCAGTTGGGATCGCAGCACATTTGCACTGTAAGTTGGCATTGGAAGGCGTTTGTTCAACGTCGCTAGGCGAGACGGGTGACGACTATTCCCTCCCAGCAGCAATCCACCCTGGTGCCAGGCCCAGCTTCGGCCTCTAGGGCTTCATCCTCTGTGGCCCCGGTCGTACTCGCCATTTTGGATGGCTGGGGTTACAGCCACGAAGCCGATCACAACGCCATACGTGCCGCCAGCACCCCGGTGATGGATGCCCTCTGGCACGCCTACCCCCACACCCTGATTGAGGCCAGCGGCGCCGCTGTCGGCCTGCCAGATCATCAGATGGGCAATTCTGAGGTGGGCCATCTCACAATCGGCTCCGGTCGAATCATTCGCCAGGAGCTGGTGCGGATCAGCCAAGCTGTCAAGGACGGCAGCCTGGCCGCCAACCCTGCGCTCAATTCCTTAGCCGACCGCCTACTTCTCAAGGGCGGATGCCTGCACCTGATCGGCCTGTGCTCCGATGGGGGCGTGCACAGTCACATCACCCACCTAGGGGGTTTGTTGCAATGGGCCGCGAGCCGCGGTCTCAAGGATGTCTGCATCCACGTGATCACCGATGGCCGGGACACGGACCCGAGCAGTGCCCCCCGATTCGTCACCCAGGTTCAAGAGCAGATCAGTCGGGCCGGCGTGGGCCGAATCGCTACCCTCTGCGGCCGCTACTGGGCCATGGATCGCGATAACCGCTGGGACCGCACCGAAAAGGCCTATCGACTTTTAACCGAACCAAGCGAAGTATCCGAGCTCAGCCCGGTCAACGCCATCCACGCCTCCTACGCCCAAGAGATCGGCGACGAATTCCTCGAACCGTTGCGATTGGCGGAGGGATTGATCAAGAGCGGAGATGCTTTGGTGTGTTTCAACTTCCGGCCCGACCGGGTGCGCCAGTTGATCCGCGCCCTGGTTTTGCCGGAATTTGACGACTTCTCCCGGCAGCGCCAAGCCCAACTGGATGTGGTCACCTTCACCCAATACGAAAGGGGCTTGCCCGTAGCGGTGGCTTTTCCGCCCGAATCTCTCGATGGCTTACTGGGCCAAGTGGTGTCAAACTCGGGGCTGCGCCAGTTCCGCACAGCTGAAACCGAAAAATATCCTCACGTCACCTATTTCATGAATGGGGGCATTGAGCAGGCCTTCCCTGGAGAAGATCGCCACCTAGTCCCCTCCCCCCGGGTGGCTACCTACGACCTATCCCCGGCAATGTCCGCCGGCGAGCTCACTGAAAGTTGTATTGCCGCAATCAAAAAGGGCATTTACTCGTTGGTAGTAATCAATTACGCCAATCCGGACATGGTGGGGCACACCGGCAAAATGAAAGCCACCACTGAAGCAATCACCACTGTCGACACCTGCGTAGGAAAGCTGATGGAAGCTACCAACCGCATGGGAGGCACGCTGCTGATCACCGCAGACCACGGCAATGCCGAAGTGATGGAGGGCCCAGATGGTCGCCCCTGGACGGCTCACACCACAAACCCCGTGCCCGTGATTTTGGTTGAGGGCGAGAAACGCAAGCTGCCCGGCCACGGCACCAATGTGTCGCTGCGTGACCATGGCGGCTTAGCCGACATCGCCCCGACCCTTCTGGAGATCTTGCACCTGCCCAAGCCCGCAACCATGAGCGGTGAATCACTGATCCTGGCAACTGGCACCGCAGCCGCATCCAGTCCCATCCCCCAGACCCTGGACGTTTAACCTGCCCCTATCCAAAGAGGCCCATGTTCACTTCAGTTTTGTCATGGGTGTGGATTGGCAGTGGCGTTCTGCTGATCATCAGCGTGCTGCTACATAGCCCCAAGGGCGATGGCATGGGCGGGCTGGCCGCTAGCGGCGGTTCGATGTTCACTAGTGCCCGTAGCGCCGAAGCCACCCTCAACCGCATCAGCTGGACCTTGCTAGCAATTTTTCTTGGCCTGGCCGTTGTGCTCAGCGCCGGCTGGCTCGGTTAGGTCTGTGACGCCAATGCCGCGACGCAATCTGCTGGTAGCCCTGGGATCAAGCCTGGGCGCCTTCTTCACTGGCGTCTCCCGCGCCGAAGCAGCTTCCAAGGCCCAGGATCCCGCCTGGCAGCTCAGCGAAGCCAGCTGGAAGAAACGTCTCAACCCGGCCGCTTACAACGTGCTGCGCCAGGAAGGGACCGAAAGGCCCTTCTCCAGCCCCTTGAATAGCGAAAAACGCCCAGGCACTTTCGTTTGTGCTGGCTGCGCCCTGCCCCTCTTTAGCTCCAAGGCCAAATACGAGAGCGGCACCGGCTGGCCCAGCTTCTGGCAACCGCTGCCCAACGGGATCGCCACCAAGGTTGACTTCAAGTTGATCGTGCCCCGCACCGAATACCACTGCCGGCGCTGCGGCGGCCATCAGGGCCACGTGTTTGACGACGGCCCTAAGCCCAGTGGCAAGCGCTACTGCAATAACGGCGCTGCCCTCAACTTCATCCCCGGTTAACCGGTGTATTCGCCGTTGTAGGCCTCTTCACCGTGGGCATTGATATCGAGGCCCTGCTGTTCCTGAATATCGTTAACACGCAGGGGCATCACCAGGCGAATCAGTATAAGAATCACATACGTGCCTACTCCAACAAAAAGGATTGTGAATCCTGCGGCCTTGAGCTGAATCCAGAGCTGACCTGGCTGGCCGACTAGCAGTCCATCGGCGCCAGCGGGATTGAGACTTTTCAACGTGAACACTCCAGTTAGCAGAGTGCCGAGCAACCCGGCCACGCCATGCACCGGCAGCACATCGAGGCTGTCATCGAGACGCCAGCGGTTCTTGAGTTGCATGGCATAGCTGCAAACCAGTGCTGCCGCAAAGCCGATCAACACGGCCGCCAGAGGGCTCACATAGCCAGCCGCTGGGGTGATCGCCACTAGGCCGGCCACGGCGCCGGTAGCCACACCCACGGCAGTGGGCTTGCCGCGCTGCCATGTTTCCAGCAGCATCCAGCCCAGGGCAGCTGCAGCGGCAGCGGTATTGGTGGTGAGGCAGGCAAGGGAGGCCAAATTGCCGGCCACCAGGCCGCTACCGCCATTGAAGCCAAACCAGCCGAACCAGAGCAGGCCCGCCCCAAACAGGATGAAGGGCACGTTGTGGGGTGGGGCGGCATAGCCCACGCCCCCACTGCGACGCCGGCCTACCACCAGGGCAGCAACGGCGGCGGCCACGCCCGAGGCCAGTTCCACCACCAGGCCACCCGCGAAGTCGATGGCACCGAGGCCGGAGCTGCCCAGGAACCCACCTGGGCCCCACACCATGTGGGCCAGGGGTAGGTAGATGAAGGTGCTCCAGAGCAGCAGAAACACCATCCAGGCGCGGAAATGCATCCGCTCCACCACCGCACCGGAAATCAGCGCCGGAGTGATGATCGCAAAGGTGACCTGGAACAGGGCAACGGCACCGTGACTGAGTTGCCCATCCCCATAGGGAGCCGACCAATTGCTGAGCCCCGCCCACTGCAACCCGCCGATGAAAGGAGCTAGGGGACCGCTGCCGGGAGAGAAGGCCAGGCTGTAGCCGAACAACACCCAGAGCACACTCACCAGGGCCATGGCGGTGAAGCTCATCACCATGGTGTTAAGCACGTTGCGGCTGCGAACAAAGCCCGCATAAAAGAGGGCCAGGGCTGGTGTCATCATCAGCACCAGGGCGGCACTCACCAGCACAAAACCATTGTTGGCACTGCGAAGGGCCAGATCGGTTGCAAACAGAAGCGGCACAGCTAACCCAAAACCAGGCGCCACCCTGAAGACCAACGGATCAGCAGCCAGTAGCAACCGCTACCAAAAGAGCCTTTAAAGGTGGCAACTGATACAGCCGGGATGGATGGGCCCGCTTGGCTGAACGGAAACGAACAAAAAAGAGGGCAGAAGGAAAACCCTTCTGCCCTCGCTGACGATGAAGGAGTGGGGCCTAGAAGGCACCCATCTCGCTGTCAATAGTCGAAGTCGCCGCCGCCCATGCCGCCACCGGCGGGAGCTGCATCTTTCTTGTCTGGCATGTCGGCCACGATGCACTCGGTGGTCAGCACCATGCCGGCGATGGAGGCGGCATTTTGCAGACCGGAGCGGGTCACCTTGGCGGGGTCGACGATACCGGCAGCCAGCATGTCGACGTACTCGCCGGTGGCTGCGTTATAGCCCTCGTTGAAGGGCTTGTTGCGCACGTTCTCAGCTACGACAGCGCCATTGACGCCAGCGTTTTGAGCAATGCGCATCAAAGGCGCGGTGAGAGCGGAGGCCACGATGTGGGCGCCGATCAGCTCCTCGCCAGAGAGGTTGGCCGCAGCCCACTCCTCGAGGGCGGGGGCTAGGTGGGCCAAGGTGGTGCCACCACCAGGAACGATGCCTTCTTCAACGGCCGCCTTGGTGGCGTTGATGGCGTCTTCCAGGCGCAGCTTCTTGTCCTTCATCTCGGTCTCGGTGGCGGCACCCACCTTGACTACGGCCACACCGCCGCTCAGCTTGGCCAGACGCTCCTGCAGCTTCTCCTTGTCATAGGAGGAGTCGGTTTCGTCCATCTGCTTGCGGATCTGCTCGCAGCGGGCCTTCACTGCCACCTCGTTGCCTTCGGCCACGATGGTGGTGGTGTCCTTGTTGATGGTGATGCGGCGGGCGGTGCCCAGCATCTCCAACTTGGCGTTCTCAAGCTTGAGACCGGCGTCCTCGGTGATCAGCTGACCGTTGGTGAGAACGGCGATGTCCTCGAGCATGGCCTTGCGGCGATCACCGAAACCAGGTGCCTTGACTGCCGCCACGTTGAGCACGCCGCGCAGGCGGTTCACAACGAGGGTGGCGAGGGCTTCCTTCTCGATGTCCTCGGCAATGATCAGCAGGGGCTTGCCGGTACGGGCGATCTGCTCAAGCACGGGAACCAGGTCCTGCACTAGGCCGATCTTCTTATCGGTGAGCAGGATGTAGGGCTCTTCGAGCACCGCTTCCATGCGCTCGGTGTCGGTGGCGAAATAGGGCGAGATGTAGCCCTTGTCGAAGCGCATGCCTTCGGTGACCTCCAGCTCGGTGGTCATCGATTTCCCTTCTTCCAGGGAGATCACACCTTCCTTGCCGACCTTGTCCATCGCATCGGCGATCATGCGACCTACCTCTTCGTCGTTGCCGGCGGAGATGGTGCCCACTTGGGCGATGGCGCTGGAATCGGAGATCGGCTTGGCGTGCTCCTTGATCTTGCCTACGAGGAAATCGGAAGCCTTATCGATGCCCTTTTTGAGGGTGATCGCATTGGCGCCCGCAGCCACGTTGCGCAGGCCTGCCTTGACCATGGCATGGGCCAAAACCGTGGCGGTGGTGGTGCCGTCGCCGGCAGCATCGTTGGTTTTGGAGGCGGCCTGACGGATCAGGGCAACACCGGTGTTCTCGATGTGGTCTTCAAGCTCAATTTCCTTGGCGATGGTGACGCCGTCGTTGATGATCTGGGGAGCACCAAACTTTTTCTCAAGCACCACGTTGCGGCCCTTGGGTCCAAGGGTGACAGCAACGGCCTCAGCCAGAATGTCGATACCTCTTTCGAGAGCTCTGCGAGCGTTCTCGTTGTAAATAATGCGCTTAGCCATGGAAGGCGATGTCCTTATGGGGTTAGGTCGGATTCAGTAATCGGCCAGTCGTCAGTTGACGATGGCGAGGATGTCCTTCTCGGATAGCAGCACAAACTCGTCGCTGCCGAGCTTGATGTCGGTACCGGCGTACTTGCTGTAAAGCACCTTGTCGCCAACGCTGACCTCAGGAGCCTGGCGGCTGCCGTCGTCGTTGCGCTTGCCGGGGCCGATCTGCACCACCTCGCCCACCTGGGGCTTTTCCTTGGCGGTGTCAGGCAGAAGGATGCCGCCGGCGGTCTTCTCCTCCGATTCGGAAACCTTGATAAAAATGCGATCTCCTAGGGGCTTAACCGTGGAGACGCTGAGAGAAACAGCAGCCATGGATGGATTGCGGGAGCAATGACATGACGCCTGAGACGCCACAGAACAGTGAACTTGAGTGGGCCTGAGGGGCGATTTAGCACTCGAGCTCAACGAGTGCCAACCTATGCCCAATCAAGTTTCAGTGCCCAGGCCCAGACCGTGCGGGTGACCGAACCACCAGGGTGAACAGATGCTGAACAGGGTCCACCGCCTGTCGCGGTGGTAAGGTTGCGCCGCTTCAGGCGGGCTGATTCCCCCTGCGCTTCCCCAAGATTTCCTTACCTATGGCAGCTGCTACCGCCACCGGCACCAAAGGCACCGTCCGGCAGGTGATTGGCCCGGTTTTAGACGTTGAATTCCCGGCCGGCAAGCTGCCCAAGATTTACAACGCGCTTCGGATTGAGGCCAAAAATTCGGCCGGTCAGCTAGTCGCTCTTACCGCTGAAGTCCAACAGTTGCTGGGCGATCACCGAGTCCGTGCTGTGGCCATGAGCACCACCGACGGCTTGGTCCGTGGCATGGAAGCTATTGATACGGGCGCCCCAATTTGCGTACCCGTGGGAGAGGCCACGCTCGGCCGCATCTTCAACGTGCTCGGCGAGCCGGTGGATGAGAAGGGTCCAGTAACCACCACCGTGACCGCTTCGATCCACCGCGCCGCCCCCCTCCTCACTGAGCTGGAGACCAAGCCCAAGGTTTTTGAGACCGGCATCAAGGTGATCGACCTGCTGGCTCCTTACCGCCAAGGGGGCAAGGTTGGCCTGTTCGGCGGCGCCGGCGTAGGCAAGACCGTGCTGATCCAAGAGCTAATCAACAACATCGCCAAGGAGCACGGCGGCGTTTCCGTGTTCGCTGGCGTTGGCGAGCGCACCCGGGAAGGTAACGACCTTTACGAGGAATTCAAGGAATCGGGTGTGATCAACCCCGACGACCTTTCTAAATCGAAGGTGGCTCTCTGCTATGGCCAGATGAACGAGCCCCCTGGTGCCCGCATGCGCGTGGGTCTCTCAGCACTCACAATGGCTGAGCACTTCCGCGACACCAACAAGCAAGACGTCTTGCTGTTCGTCGACAACATCTTCCGTTTCGTGCAGGCCGGCTCAGAAGTATCGGCCCTGCTCGGCCGCATGCCTTCAGCTGTGGGCTATCAGCCCACCCTCGGCACCGACGTGGGCATGTTGCAAGAGCGCATCACCTCCACCCTGGAAGGCTCGATTACTTCGATCCAGGCCGTCTACGTACCTGCAGACGACCTCACCGACCCGGCACCTGCCACCACCTTTGCCCACCTGGACGCCACCACCGTGCTGAGCCGGGGCCTGGCTTCCAAAGGCATCTACCCGGCCGTGGATCCTCTGGATTCCACCAGCACCATGCTTCAGCCAGCCGTGGTGGGGGATGAGCACTACCGCACCGCCCGCTCTGTGCAGAGCACCCTGCAGCGCTACAAAGAGCTCCAAGACATCATTGCGATTCTTGGTCTCGACGAACTCTCCGAGGACGACCGCCGCACGGTTGACCGGGCCCGCAAGATCGAGAAGTTTCTCTCCCAGCCTTTCTTCGTGGCCGAGATCTTCACCGGTCAAAAGGGTGAGTACGTCAAGCTGGACGACACGATCAAGGGCTTCAACATGATTCTGGCCGGCGAGCTAGACGACCTACCTGAAGCTGCCTTCTACCTGGTGGGCAACATCGACCAGGTGAGGGCCAAGGCCGCCAAGATTCTTGCCGACGCCAAGGGTTGATTCCTTCTTTTCCCTGAGGACCCCTACCCATGAGTCTCACCCTCCGCGTTCTGGCCCCTGATCAGAGCGTTTTTGATGGAACCGCCGAAGAGGTAATCCTGCCAAGCACCACTGGGCAAGTAGGAATACTGCCTGGCCACGTCACCATGCTGGCAGCCCTGGATACAGGCGTAATGCGTCTGCGCTCCGGCGGCGCTTGGTCAACGATCGCCCTGATGGGTGGTTTCGCCGAAGTCGAGGCCGACGAGGTCACCGTTTTGGTGAATGCCGCTGAGCTGGGCAGCTCAATTAATGCTGCATCCGCAGAGGCTGCCTTTGAGGCTGCCCAATCGGCAGCAGCTGCATTTGAGGGCAAGCCAGCTAGCCCAGACAAGCTCAAAGCCCAGCAAGCACTGGCTGCTTCTCGCGCCCGCTTTCAAGCCAGCAAAGCGGTTTAATTTTCAAAGAATCTAGATTTTCAAGGAATCTAGGTTTTCAAAGAATTTCATTCCGGACTTCAACCCGTGCCCAGGGTTGGCTTCCGGATTTTTTATGATTATACCGTTACTCAGCAAAACCATGCATAAAAAAAGATGAATAAAAAAGCACTCCTCGCGGAGCGCTTGTAGATATAATTTTTATCCGGGCAAAAAACTAAGCTTCAGAATTCAGCGAAGATCAGGCGGTACCGCAGAAAGTGACATCAGGAAACTTGAGCTTGGCATCGTCAAGACTCTTGCCTTTTCCTTCTTCCTGCCAGTAGTTGATCACCTCGGTGGCCTTGTTGAGCACCTCAACGCGCTCGTTATCGGTGATCCAGCTCTTGCCTTCGAGCTCGGTCTTGAGGGTTTCCCAGGCATCTTCCCGGGGCCAGAAGAAGTAAGAAGTAAGAGGGCTCGGACCACCGCCAACAATCTGATCCACCGCTAGGGCAACGTTGTCAGGCAGCCACAGGATCTTGAGCAGGAAACGACCTTCGTCAGCCTTGGGGGTATAGCCAGAGGGAACGCCATCCTCATCAATGATGGCGGTCGCCAGAGCCGCACTGCCGCCACGCATCACCGGACGCCCCTGGGTGGTGGTGTCTTCGGCAGCCGCGGCCACTTCGGCCATGTCGGTTACTGCTGCGTCAGGAGCGCTCTCGAAGGCTGTCATGGGGTGAGTGCTCAAGGCAACAGAGCAAAGAACTAACCTACCAGCCGCCTGGCCGCCCTCGGCCCCCGCCTGCGGCTATGGCCCTGCGCCTGTTCCTCGATTCGGCAGATCCCAAAGCCTGGCAGCAGTGGCTGACCAGCGGCCTATTTCACGGCGTGACCACCAACCCCACCCTGCTGCGCCGGGCCGCCCAGCCCTGCACCCTCGACAGCCTGGCAGCCCTCAGCCGCACGGCCCTGGCCCATGGCATCGCCGAACTCCACCTGCAGGCATGGGGCGCCACCACGGCAGACATGCTGCGCTGCGGCCAGGAACTAGCGGCCCTGGCCCCCGGCCGCATCGCCGTGAAGCTGCCGGTGACCAAGCAGGGAGCAGCGGTTGCCCGAGAGCTGGTTGGCGCCGGCGTTGCCGTCACCTTCACCGCCTGCTATGAGCCCCACCAGGTGCTGATCGCCGCGGCCCTGGGAGTCGCTTACATCGCCCCCTACCTGGGCCGCATCCAGGATCAGGGGCGCAATGGGGTAGCCGAAGTGGTCACCATGCAGCGATGCCTTGCGGGGCTCGGCTCCAGCGTGCGGCTGCTGGTGGCCAGCTTGCGCCAGCCCAGCGAACTCAGCCACCTGGCCGCTGAAGGGCTGAACACCTTCACGATCAGCCCGGCACTGGCAACTGAACTATTCGGCAGTGAGGCCACCGCTGCAGCCAGCGTCCAGTTTGAAAGCGATGCCCGTTCCTGAAAGCCAATCTTGATGCCCATGTTCGCCTCTCCGCCCCGGGCCGTCGTGCTGTTCGACATCGATGGCGTAATCCGCGATGTGAGCGCCAGCTACCGCCGGGCAATCGTCGAAACGGTGCACCACTTCCATGGCCAGCGTCCCGAGCCCGCCGCCATCGACGGCCTCAAAAGCGAAGGAAGCTGGAACAACGACTGGCAGGCCTCGATGGAGCTGCTGCGCCGCACCGGCCATACCCCGCTACCGGCGTTTGAGGAGCTGGTGGCGGTGTTCGAAGGCTTCTATTTCGGCGGCGATCCCGCCGGCGATCCGGGCCACTGGCGGGGCTTCATCCGCGACGAGCCCCTACTGGTGCAGCAAGCCTTTTTTGCCGCTCTGGAGGCTGCAGGCCTGGCCTACGGCTTCGTGAGTGGCGCTGAGCCCCCCTCCTGCCGCTACGTGCTGCAAACCCGCCTGGGGCTCGCCAATCCGCCCTTGATCGCCATGGGCGATGCGCCAGACAAGCCCGATCCCACCGGCCTGCTGCAGCTAGCCAGCCAGTTGGCCGGCGAGAGCCTGGGGGCTGGCGCAGCGCCGGTGATTTACCTGGGCGACACGGTGGCCGATGTGCTCACCGTGCAGCGCGCCCGTGCCCAGTGCCCAGCCCAGTACCCAGCTCAGCGCTTCTTGAGCTTTGCGGTAGCGCCACCCCATCTGCACAGGCAGCCCGAAGCGCGAGCCACCTACGAGGCGCGCCTGCGGGAGGCCGGCGCCGATGTGGTGATTCCCAGCACGGCCAACCTGCTGGAATCGCTTCTGCAGCAGCTGGGCTGATGCCCTGCCCTAAACCTCAGCGCTCCAGCGCCGCCGGAGACTTCAGGGCGGCGGCGGTGAGATTTTCATGGCCATGGGCTGTTACCGCCACA
Organism: Cyanobium sp. WKJ7-Wakatipu; assembly: GCF_024345355.1. NCBI lineage: Bacteria > Bacillati > Cyanobacteriota > Cyanophyceae > Synechococcales > Prochlorococcaceae > Cyanobium > Cyanobium sp. WKJ7-Wakatipu. The sequence goes on along the minus strand of NZ_JAGQAY010000009.1, from coordinate 64,259 downwards.
TCGTCTTCGATGCGAATGCCGATGCCCTTCCAGCGAGCTTCGATCTCCGGCTGGCCATCTGGCACCGGCAGCCGATCGCTCACGTAGAGGCCCGGCTCCACGGTGAGCACCATGCCCGGCTCCAGCTCCACGTGGTGCTCACCGAGGCGATAGGCCCCCACATCGTGTACATCAAGGCCAAGCCAGTGGCCGGTGCGGTGCATGTAGAGGTGGCGGTAGGCCCCCTGCTCGATCACCCCATCGAGGGATCCCGCCAGTAGCCCTAGGTCCAGCAGGCCCGCCACCAGCACCCGCAGGGCGGTCTCGTGCACCCCTTCAGCGCTGAAGCCCGGGGCCACCGAATCCACCGCCGCCTCCTGGGCCGCCAGCACCAGCTCGTATAGGGCGCGCTGCTCACCACTGAAGCGTCCGTTGATCGGAAAGCTGCGGGTGATGTCGCCGTTGTAGTAGTCGGCTAAGGAGCAACCGGCATCGATCAACAGGAGATCGCCGTCGTTCAGCGGGGCGTTGTTGGCGATGTAGTGCAACACGCAGGCGTTATCGCCGCCGGCAACGATCGTGCCGTAGGCCGGGCCACGGGCACCCTGCTCCAGGAAGTGCTGCTCAATCACGGCCTGCACCTGCCGCTCATTGAGGCCAGGCCGCACCACCTGACGAGCCAGCTCATGGGCCTCGGCCGAGATCCGCGCCGCCTCGCGCATGCGCTCCAGCTCCTCGGGGCCCTTGCGCAGCCGCAGCTCGTGCAGGAGCGGACAGGGGGCCACCAGGCCCAGGGCGGCCCTGCCGCTGCGGGGGGCTCGGTCGAGCTGAGCGGCCCAAGCCGCCAGCACCAGCGGCTCCACCTTCGGGTTCTTGCCAACGCGAAAGGCGATGCCCTCAGCGCCCCTGAGGTAGTCGGGCAGGCGCTGCTCTAGCTCGCTGCGCGGGTGGGCCAGGTCGGCGCCAAACTCGGCCACGGCGCCTTCAGTACCCCAACGGAAACCGTTCCAAACCTCGGCGCTGGCCTCGCGGGGCTGCACAAACAGCACGTAGCGCTCACCCTCGGGCCGGTGAGGCAAAAACAGGGCCACCGCCTCGGGTTCATCAAAACCAGTGAGATACCAGAAGTCGCTGTTTTGGCGGAAGGGCCACTCGCAGTCGGCGTGATGGGTCACCAGGGTTGCCGCTGGAATCACGGCAGCAGCTTCCCCGAGCTGAGCGAAGAAGCGCTGACGCCGCTGGGCGAAGGTCGACGGATCGATCATGAAAAAGCGGCCGGCGGGCCCTGCATAAGTCCATTTTGGAGCAGGCAGCGGGACAGACGCTGGCGAAGCCGATTTAATAGGTAGATGGCGAGCGGCGAAATGGCGGAATGAACGACCTGCTCATCCTGGCGCTGCTGGTGGTGCTGGTGATCGCAGGTTCGGCCCTGTGCTCTGGAGTTGAGGCAGCTCTGCTCACCGTGAACCCGGTGCGGGTGCACGAACTTGCCGCCCGCAGCAAGCCCGTGCGCGGAGCGCGGCGCCTTGAGCAGCTGCGCCAGCGCTTGGGCCGCACCCTGTCGGTGCTGGTGATCGCCAATAACGGCTTCAACATTTTTGGCAGCTTGATGCTGGGCGGCTACGCCGCCATCGTTTTCAAACGCCAGGGCATCGAGGGGATCGCCCTGCCCCTGTTTTCCGTAGGGCTCACCGTGCTGGTGATCCTGCTGGGGGAAATCCTGCCCAAGGCCCTCGGCAGCCGCCTGGCCCTGCCGGTGGCCCTGGCCAGCGCCCCTGCCCTGTCGATCGTGGCCGGCCTGATGTTGCCCCTAGTGCTGCTGCTGGAGCGGCTGCTGCCGGCGATCACCGCCGAAAACGAGATCAGCACCGACGAAGAAGAGATTCGTCTGCTGGCTCGGCTGGGCTCCCAGAAGGGCCAAATCGAGGCCGATGAGGCGGCCATGATCGCCAAGGTGTTCCAGCTAAACGATCTCACCGCCCGCGATCTGATGACACCACGGGTGGCGGCTCCCACCCTCGATGGGGCGACCAGCCTGGAGAAGTTGCGAGAAGACCTACTGGCGAACAACGCCGAATGGTGGGTGGTGCTCGGCGAAGAGGTGGATGAGGTGCTGGGCGTGGCCGGCCGGGAGCGACTTTTGGCAGCCCTGCTCCAAGGCGAAGGCAATCGCACTGCCGCCTCCCTAAGCGAGCCGGTCGATTACGTGCCGGAAATGATCCGGGCCGACCGGTTGCTCACGGGCTTCCGCCGCAACAGCAGCGGCGTTCGCGTCGTCGTGGACGAATTCGGCGGCTTCGTGGGCGTGATTGGCGCTGAAGCGGTGCTGGCGGTGCTGGCCGGCTGGTGGCGCCGTCCCCAACCTGCGGGCGAAGGGATGCGGCCATGAGGCCCGAACCGTGCCCCCATCAGGCGCCCGCCATCCCGGAGCGCTGCCAATCCCTGCTCGACCAGTGGCGCCGCCAGCTCCAGCTCAGCGGCCGCGAGCAAAGCCAGCTGGCCGGCCAGCTTCTGGCCCTGGATCGCCAGCTAGGTCGCCTGCAGCAGCGCAGTCTGCGGGTGGCCGTGTTTGGCCGAGTGGGGGTGGGCAAGTCGAGCCTGCTCAACGCCTTGCTGGGAGAAGCGGCTTTTGCCACCGACGTGGCCCACGGCTGTACGCGCCACCAGCAGGCCCAGGCCTGGGCGCAACCGATGGCGGGGCTAAGCCGGGTGGAGCTGGTGGACACCCCTGGCATCGATGAGATCGCCGCCGCCGCCAGGGCGCGACTGGCGGCCCGAGTAGCCCTCGGCTCAGACCTGGTGCTTTTGGTGCTCGACGGAGACCTCACCAGCGTCGAGCACGACGCCCTGGCGCCGCTACTGGCCAGCGGCAAGCCGGTAATGCTGGTGCTCAACCGCTGCGACTGCTGGAGTGAGGCCGAGCAGGCCGAGCTGATCGCCAGCATCAAGCGGCGGCTGCCGGCAGCGGCCCGGCACCTGGAGCTGATCCCGGTGGCCGCCGCGCCACGCCAACCCCAGCTGCTGGCCGATGGCCGGGTGCGCAGCGTTGTTCAAGCTCCGCAGGTGGAGCCGCTGCGGCAGTCGCTGCTGCAGCTGCTGGAGCAACACGGCTGCCTGTTGCTTGCCCTTAATGCCCTGGGCAGCGCGGAGCGCTTTCACCAGTCCCTGCAACGCTGGCGCCTGGGGGCCAGCCGCCAGGCCGCCCAGAGCCTGATCGGCCGCTTCGCCGCCCTCAAGGCCACAGGCGTAGCCGCCAACCCCCTGGTGCTGCTGGATCTGGCCGGCGGTCTGGCCTGCGACACCGCCCTGGTACTGCAGCTCTGCCAGCTCTACGGCCTGCCGATGCACGGCGCCGGCGCCCGCCAGCTGCTGCGGCGGCTCTCCGGCCACAACGCCCTGCTGGGCGGCGCCCAGATCGGCATCCAGCTAGCCCTGGGCGCCCTACGCCAACTGCTGCTGCTGGCGGCGCCGCTCACTGGCGGCCTCAGCCTCGCGCCAGCCGCCCCGGTAGCCCTGGCCCAGGCGGCCCTGGCCGTGCACACCACCCGGCTCACGGGCCGGCTCGCCGCCGCCGAACTACTGCGGAGCGCCCAGCGGGGCGGCCAACCCGGCGCCCTGCTGCGGCGCCTGGCTATCACCGATCCCCAGGTGCGCCTGTGGCTGGGCGAGCGAAGCGAGCCGTCCCCCAACCTCCAGGCTCTGCTGCCATGAGCAACGGGGTCGTCAAAGCCGCAGAGGGGCCGGTAGCCCTGTTTGGCACCAGCGCCGACCCGCCGACCCGCGGCCACCAGGCCCTGCTGGAGGGCCTGGTACAGCTCTATCCCCAGGTCGCCACCTGGGCCAGCGACAACCCCCAAAAACTCCACGGCGCCCCCCTGGAGCAACGGTCCACCCTGCTGGGCGAGCTAGTGGCAGCCATCGGCGATCCGAGGCTGAGCCACAGGCAGGAGCTCAGCAGCCCCTGGGCAATCACCACCCTGGAGCGGGCAGCGGCCCAGTGGCCTGGTAGCGAGCTGGTGTTTGTGGTGGGCAGTGATCTGGCTGCCCAGATCCCCAGCTGGAAACAGGCCGAAGCCGTGCTGAAGGCCTGCGTGCTGGCAATCGCCCCCCGGGCCGGCTGGCCCCTGCAGCCCAAACAACTGGAGCCGCTCACCCAGCTGGGGGGCCGGGTGGTGATCCTGCCCCTGCAGGTTCCCGCCACCGCCAGCTCGGCGCTGCGCCAAACCCCCGACCCCGCCCAGCTACCTGCGGCCCTGTTGCCGCTACTGCTCAAGCACAATCTCTACGGCCTGGGGGGCGATCCGAGCCTCAGCCAGCCCCTCAAACTCCCCTAATGCGCCTCGCCCTGGCCCAACTAAATCCGCTAGTTGGCGACCTGGCGGGCAACGGTGAGCTGATTCTGGCGGCCAGCCGTCAGGCAGCTTCCCAGGGGGCTGATCTGGTGCTCACCCCCGAGCTGTCCCTTTGGGGCTACCCACCGCGCGACCTGCTGCTGCGCCCCAGCCTGATCGCTAAGCAAGGCGCCGTGCTCAACCAGCTGGCTGCGTCCCTGGCCCAAGAGCTGCCCCAGCTGGCCGTGCTGGTGGGCATGGCCGAACCATCAGGCGCCGCGCCGTTGCCCAACCTGTTCAACGCTGTGGCCTTAGTGGAGGCCGGCAGCTGGCGCGTGGTGGCCCGTAAGCGGCTGCTACCCACCTATGACGTCTTCGACGAGCAGCGCTACTTCTGCGCCGCCACGGGGCCGAGTGTGCTGGAGCTTGAGCGGGGCGGCCGAACCTGGCGCCTAGGGCTAACGATCTGCGAAGACCTCTGGGTTGAGGAGGAGCTGCAGGGCCACCGCCTGGCTGGTGCCGATCCCGTCGCCGAGCTGCTCTCAAGCCGCATCGACCTTCTGCTCAACCTCTCGGCATCACCGTTTGGCCAGGCCAAAGTGGCCCTGCGTCAGAGCCTGGCCCGCCGCGCCGCCAGCCGGCTCGCTTGCCCGGTGGTCTACGTCAATCAGGTGGGCGGCAACGACGAGCTGGTGTTCGACGGCGCCAGCTTCGTGGTGGATGCCGGCGGCGGAGTAGTTGCCGGCAACGGAGTGGTGAGCCAGCTGGCAAGTTGCAAGGAGCAGGTGAGCTGCTGGGAAGTCAACGGCGCGGGGCCAGCAGCGTCTTTGCCAATGGCATCTTTGCCTACTGAAAACGAACAGTTGTTTCGGGCCCTGGTGCTGGGCGTGGCCGACTACGCCCGCAAATGCGGCTTCAGCAGCGCCCTGCTGGGCCTGAGCGGCGGCATCGATTCGGCCCTGGTGGCCGTGATCGCCGCCGCTGCCCTGGGGGGTGAGCGGGTGCAGGCACTGATGATGCCCTCCCCCTGGAGCTCGGATGGCTCCCTACGCGATGCCCAGGCCCTAGCTGGGCGCCTGGGCCTGGGCTGCCGCACCGCTGAGATCGCAGCGCTGATGGCCAGCTTCGACACCGCCCTAACACCGGTGCTGGCGGGCCCACCCAGCGGTCTGAGCGCCGAAAACCTGCAGTCGCGCATCCGCGGCACCCTGCTGATGGCTGTGGCAAACCAGCAGGGCCAGCTGCTGCTCTCCACCGGCAACAAAAGCGAGCTGGCCGTCGGTTATTGCACCCTCTACGGCGACATGAACGGCGGCCTGGCCGTGATCGGTGACCTCTACAAAACCAGCGTGTTCGAGCTCTGCGCCTGGCTCGATTCGACCGCCGCCGGCCCCTGCCGGCGTGAGCTGGGGCTGCCAGGCGAAGGCGAGCTGGTGGGGCGGGCGATCCGCGATAAACCCCCTAGCGCCGAGCTGCGCCCCGACCAGCTCGATAGCGATTCCCTGCCCGACTACGCCGTGCTCGACCCGATCTTGAAGGCCTACATCGAGGAGTTGGCCAGTCCGGAGCAGCTGATCGCCAGCGGCACCCCAGCGGAGCTGGCCGAACGGGTGATGCAGCTGCTGCGCCGGGCCGAGTTCAAGCGGCGCCAGGCACCGCCCCTGCTCAAGATCGGCGGCCGGGCCTTCGGCAGCGGCTGGCGCATGCCGATCGCCGCCGGCTAAATCAAGCATGGCGCCAATCGCCAGCCGCAGCCAACCTGGAACCACAAACGGCAGTACATCCATGGCACCCCCCAGCTCCAGCGGCGCCAGCCTGACGGCCCCGATGGCAAGCATCGGCGTGCCCGCAGAGATCAAGCGCGATGAACAGCGCGTGGCCCTCACCCCTGACGGGGTGGCCGATCTGGTGAACCAGGGCATGGAGGTGCGCATCCAGGCGGGAGCAGGTTTAGGGGCTGGCTTCAGCGATGCCGCCTTCGCCGCCGCCGGGGCCCGGCTGGTGAGCGCCGCAGAAGCCTGGGGCGCCCATTTGGTGGTGAAGGTCAAGGAGCCCCAGCCCGAGGAATTCGGCTTTCTGCGCTCCGATCTGGTGCTGTTCACCTATCTGCACCTGGCCGCCTACCCGGAGGTGGGCCGGGCCCTGCTGGAAGCGGGCACCACTGCCGTGGCCTACGAAACCGTGCAGCTCGAAGACGGCAGCCTGCCCCTGCTGGCGCCGATGAGCGAAATCGCCGGTCGGCTGGCAGCCCAGGTGGGAGCCCACTTGCTGGAGCGCCCCCACGGCGGTCGCGGCATCCTGATGGGGGGCTGCACCGGGGTGCGGCCGGCGCGGGTGGTGGTGCTGGGTGCAGGCAGTGTGGGCTGGAATGCGGCCCGGATCGCCGCCGCCATGGATGCGGAGGTATTCCTGCTGGATCGCTCGCCCGAGCGGCTACGCAGCCTCGAGGCCCACCGCCGCGGCCGGCTGGTGAGCCTGGTGAGCAGCAGCAGCCTGATCGAGCGCCTAGTGCCCAGTGCCGATCTACTGATTGGTGCCGTGCTCACCGCCGGTGGCCGGGCCCCCACCCTGGTGGCGGAGGCGCTGGTGCAGCAAATGCAACCCGGCTCCGTGGTTGTGGATGTGGCGATCGACCAGGGGGGCTGCATTGCCACCAGCCGCGAGACCACGCACACCGATCCGGTGCACACGCTCCACGGCGTGCAGCACTATGCCGTCGGCAACATGCCAGGGGCCGTGCCCTTCACCTCCACCGAAGCGCTGGTGAGTGTCACCCTCCCCTACATGCTCGTAATGGCGGGGCGGGGCCTGGTCGAAGCCGTCACCGACCGCCCCGAACTACTCTCCGGTCTCAACACGGTGCATGGGGCGGTGTGTCATCCCGGCGTTGCCCGGGCCCTGGATGTGACTCCCCGGCACCCGATGGCCTGTCTGCGCTGATCGTGTTCAACCGCTGCAAAGGGCGCACCAGAGCAGAGGGGCTGATTCCCTCGCGCAGGGCGACCAGCAACCCAGCCGCCGCCGCATAGCTCTCCGCAGGGAGCACCTCCAAGCCCAGGACCGCCGCCGACACGTTGAGTACGCAGGGGTTGTGAACTGCGATCACTGGAATGCCGCGCTCAGCACATGCCAGCACAGCCGCCCCCCCCAGGGCTCCTGCCGGGGCCACCACAGCCCCCACTTCTTCGATGCGGAGCAGATCAGCCCCGGCTGCGGGCAAGGCTCCTGAGCCGGGTACCCCTGGCACCAGCGGCACCAGATCGGGCGCCCGGCTCAGTCCCACCAGCACGCAGGCCAAAAAGGTGTAGCCCAATTCCTCCCCCGCCGCCCGGGGGTCGAGACCAGGATCGAGCGGCAGGGGACTGAGGGCCGGCGCATGGGCGCATGGCAAGCCCAGCTCGCGGCTGAGCAGATGGCTGATCACCGCCTCGGCACCGGCCAGAGCATCCACACCAGACCCCTGGCGGTAGGCCGCTAGGGCCTCGCTGGAGTTGTCCTCGGGGAAGCGAGTTACCACCGCAATAGCCGTAGCCCCGGCAGCTTTGAGCATGTGGCCAGCGCGCAGCAGCAGCTCGGGGCGGCCTAGTTGCCCCCAGCTGGCGCCACTGCCCCCCAGACACAGGCTCACCTCCAGGGGGGCATCGGTGGTGACCACCGGCCCGATCTCCAAACCCAGGCTGGCCCGGCAGCCCTCGGCAACCTGCAGATGACGCCAGCGCAGCTCCGCCTCGATACCGGCATCGAGCAACAGCCCCAGCCGTTGCCGGCGCACCGGCCGCAGGCCGATCCCAGCGGCAGCGAAGCGGTCAAGGGCCGAGCCCTCCACGTAGTGGATGCGGGAATCGCTCCAGTACAACGAGGCCCCATTCATCACGTTGGGATGGGTTATCAGGCAGCCACTGGCGGCCGCCAGCAAGCGGGCGGCAGGCAGGCCATCACCCGCATAACCACCCAGCTCACATCCAATCCCGGTGGGAATCACCAGCAAGGTAGGCAGAGGCCGGCTCGTCGTCATGCCAGCACCACCGCTTCAAGCGTCAGCAATGGGCAAGATCCAGCCAGGCCAGGTTCTACCGCTGTGATCGCCCAGCGCAGCGGTTGGCCGTGCGGAGCCAAAGCGGCCTCGATCTGGGACAACAAAGGCCCTGGAGCACGGCGGAACTGCAGAGTTATGGGCTGCAGGCGCACCGCCGCCGCACTCATTTCTGGTATTTACCGAACTGGGCTTCGTAGAGGGCGTCCTCCATCCCCGCCTGGAGCCGCAGGTCAGATTGGGGGAAGGAAACGCAGAGCAGGGCATAGCCCTTTAGTTGCAGGTCCGCCTTGACCCCCATGGCATCGGGCTGGTGCACGCTGCCCTCACTGATCAGAGCCGCGCAAGTGGTGCAGACCCCTGAACAGCAAGAACTGGGCAAGGGGACCCCAGCGGCCTCGGCTGCAGACAACACGGTTTGGTCGCTGCGGCAGGAAAAAGTGTGTTGGGTGCCTTGAAACTCGGCGTTGATTGTGAAGGTCTGGGTTTCGGTCACAGGAGGGTGCCGGCGTGGGCAGCTAGAGGCCATTGTTCCAGCCCACCCGTACCAGCCGCGGCGATCAAAGCTCCTGCCACTGGCTGGGGTGGGGCGCCAGATATTCCGGTGGCGAGGAGCCATCCCTAGCCACGGGGGCTGTTAGGGCGAAATCAATGCTGAGGGAGCAGCGCAAATCATCCGGATCCTCGTTGGGAAGCACCGCGTGATCCAGACAGCTGGGAAACAGCAGCAGCAGGCCAGCCTGGGGAGCCACATCCAGCCAAGGCGCGCTCCAAGGTGATGCAGCCAACGGACCTTCGTGGCCAACTGCCATCCCAGGCACCAGTTCATTCACCTGCCGCTGCGGCCACAGGCGCAGACAGCCACTGCGGCCGCTGCCATCTCCATTGAGGTAGTAAATGGCGCTGAGATGAGCGTTGGGGTGGTGGTGGCGACCTACCACCTGCCCCTCCTCGCTGAGCACGGGCCAGCAGCGCTGCAGGTGCAAGGCCACTCGGCTGAGATCGAAACCCAATTGCTGCAGAAAAGCTTCTGCATGGCCTGTCAAGCCAGCAATCAGAGGCGCAAAGGCCGGCTGACGCTGCAACTGCCAGACACCATTAAGGTCACCTGTCCAGGCACAGCCCGGATCGGGGTTGGAGCTGGCTTGGCCCCGCAGCTCGTGCAGGGCCTGTAGTTGCAGTGCCGTATCCAGGGGATCAGGCGATAGCTGAACCCTGCCAAGAGCCACCGGAAACAGAGGCTCGATCTGCAAACCAGCCCCCCAGACTCAGGACATACCGGCAGAACCGCCAACCACTTCCAGAATTTCCTGGGTAATGGCGGCCTGGCGGGCCTTGTTGTAGTCGAGCGTGAGGCTCTTTGCTAGAGCCTTGGCATTATCACTGGCGTTGTTCATTGCCGTCATCCGACTCGCCAACTCAGAAGCTGCGGACTCCTGCAGAGAACGCAGAAGCTGGTTTTCCAAATAAAGGGGCAGCAGGGCATTGAGCAGCTGATCAGGGCTCTGATCAAAGACAATGTCTGAGGGCAGCTTGGGCTGCAAGTTAGCAGCCGTACCCACTTCAACCCCCAGCCGGCCGTCCCGGGTAGTGAGGCGGAAGATCTCGTCTTCAGGGATAGCAATGCCCTGGGGGTCGAGGGGTAGCAGGGTCTGAATAACGGGCTTGGAGCTCACCAGGTTGATGAACTTGGTGAAGATCATCTCGACACGGTCGGTGCTGCCGGAGAGAAACTCCGCCAGCACTTCGTTGGCGATACCCATTGCCTCACTGGCCTTGGGCACCTGATCAAGACCGGTAAAGGTGGCGCGAATCGTGTACTGATTAGCGCGATTTTGGAAGTAGGTGATCGCCTTACGACCAATCAATACCAGATCGACCTTGTAGCCCTGACCAACAAGTTCAGCAGTGCGCAGTTCGGTGCGTTTGATGATGTTGGCGTTGTAGCCACCGCACAATCCCCGATCACCTGTAACGGCAAGCAGAGTGATGGTGCCAACCTCGCGCTGCTCAAGCAAGGGAGCGTCGGCATCTTCAAAGCGCATGCGTGACTGAAGATTTTCCAGCACGCGGGCGAGCCGGTCAGCAAAAGGACGGCTGCGCAGCACCTGCTCCTGGGCGCGGCGAACCTTGGCGGCTGCCACCAGGCGCATGGCCTCAGTGATCTTGCGAGTGTTCTTGACCGAACCGATCCGGTCGCGGATATCTTTGAGGTTTGCCATTAGTTATGCCCCTCCTCAAACGGAGGCGAGCATGGTCGACTTCACCTCGTTGATGGCATCCTTGAGCATGGCTTCAGCTTCGTCGCTGAGCTGCTTCTCGGTCTGCACCTTGGAGATGAACTCGGCCTTGTTGCTCTTGAGGTAATCGCGCAGCTCGCGGCAGAACTGAACCACGGACTCGACAGGAACCTCATCCAGCAGGCCCTTGACGCCTGCATAAACCACAGCCACCTGCTCCGCCAGGATTAGGGGGCTGAACTGGGGCTGCTTGAGAATCTCGCGCAGGCGCTTACCCCTGCCGAGCTGCTGCTGGGTTGCAGCATCGAGGTCGGAGGCAAACTGGGAGAAGGCAGCCAGTTCATCGAACTGAGCCAACTCGAGCTTCAAGGTACCGGCAATCTTCTTGATCGCCTTGGTCTGGGCAGCACCGCCCACCCGACTCACGGAAATACCAACGTTGATGGCGGGGCGTAGACCGGAGTTGAACAGGTCGGAACTCAGGAACACCTGGCCATCGGTGATCGAAATCACGTTGGTAGGGATGTAGGCGGATACGTCACCGGCCTGAGTTTCGATGATCGGCAGCGCGGTCATCGAGCCCTTGCCCATCGCATCGCTGAGTTTGGCGGCACGCTCAAGCAAACGGCTGTGGCAATAGAAGACGTCGCCGGGGTAAGCCTCACGACCGGGGGGGCGACGCAGCAACAGGGACATCTGGCGATAGGCCTGGGCCTGCTTGGTGAGGTCGTCGTAAATAACCAAGGTCGCCTTGCCCTTGTACATGAACGATTCGGCCAAGGCCGCGCCGGTGTAGGGAGCCAGGTATTGAAGGGCTGCAGCCTCGGAGGCACTCGCAGCAACCACGATGGTGTAATCGAGGGCTCCCTTCTCCCGCAGCACTTCAACCACGTTGGCTACGGATGCGGCCTTCTGACCAATGGCCACATAAACGCAGACGACGTCTTCGCCCTTCTGGTTGATGATCGTATCGATTGCGATAGCTGTTTTGCCAGTCTGACGGTCGCCAATGATCAGCTCGCGCTGGCCCCGGCCGATCGGAATCATGGCGTCGATGGCGGTGATGCCCGTTTGCATGGGCTCGTGCACCGACTTGCGCTGGATGATGCCAGGCGCCATCGATTCGATTAGGCGGGTTTCGGTGGTGGCGATATCACCCTTGCCGTCGATGGGCTGGCCCAGCGAATTCACAACCCGACCAAGCATGGCGTCGCCAACGGGCACGGCGGCGATCTTGCCGGTTGCCTTGACGGTGCTGCCCTCCTGAATGCCGCGACCTTCGCCCATCAACACCACGCCAACGTTGTCGTCTTCGAGGTTGAGAGCAATGCCTTCGGTGCCGTCCTCGAACTGCACCAGTTCACCGGCCATCACCTGCTGCAGGCCATACACGCGGGCGATGCCATCGCCGATCTGCAGCACGGTGCCAACGTTGCTAACCGAAACCGACTTGTCGTAGTCCTCAATCTGCTGCTTGAGGATGGCGCTGATCTCGTCGGGGCGGATGGAAACCATGGGAGGAAGTCCCCACAGGGGGGCTGATGGAGGGGAAGACGGGGAAGCGGGGAGAGGGCTTCCGGAGCAAGAAGGTTCCGGAAGCTTGGGCGGACAGAGGAGCTAGCTCACCTGGGCCAGCGCCAATCCGAGACGGCGCACCTGACCAGAAAGGCTGGCGTCAATGACTTGGGAGCCCATGCTGACGATGAAGCCTCCTATTAAGGAGGGGTCAACCACAAGGTCGAACTCCACCGATTTAGAGCCTGCAATCGCTTGAACCTTGCGGTTGAGCTCAGCCTGCTGCTCCTCGCTGAGGGCAGCAGCAGATGTCACCTTGGCCAAAGTGATGTTGCGCAGCTCCCGATAAAGCTCCAGGAAACGCATCAAAACAGCCTCCATCATGGGCAGGCGCTGGCGGTCGGCCAAGAGCTTGAGCAGGTTTTGCACCGCAGGGGTGACCTGATCGTCGAAAAGCTTTGCCAAAGCAGCCTTCTTGGCTTCGGGTTCAAGCACGGGAGACGCCAGAGCAGCTTTGAGCTCGGGACTCGAACTCAATACGGCCAGAAGAGCTTTTGCCTGTTCGGCTACAGCATCAGTCTCCTTACGAGCTTCAGCTACCTGCAGCAACGCCTCGGCGTAAGGGGTTGCAATCGAGTTGAGGAGTGGCATCAGGCTTTACCCAGGGTTGAAATGGACTGATCGATCAGTCGGGCCTGGGCATCTGCATTGAGCTTGCCGGGGAGGGTGGCAAGTGCTTGGGCAATAGCCCGATTGGCGGCTTCTCGGCGCAACTGGTCGGTGACTCGAGCTGCTTCGGCATTCAAGTCGGCCATGGCTCCCTGCTTAAGCCGAGCCATTTCATCGATCGTGCGCTTTTCGCTCTCCAGGCGCAAAGATTGGGCCCGGGCCAAACCATCAGCGCGAATCTGCTCAGCCTTTTGTTGTGCTGCCGACAAATCCTGCTGGGCTTGAGCTAACGAAGATGTTGCTGCGAGAAGACGCTGCTCAGCATCCTGCAGATCGTTGAGGATGGCTGCACGACGGCGCTCCAGGATGCTGCCGAGGAAACCTGGCAAAAACTTCCAAAGGCCGGCGATCACAATCGCCAAGTTGATGATGTTGGTCTCAAACGGATTGAGGTTGAAACCAAATCCGCCGTGACTTGCTAGCAATGAGGGGAGCAGGAAAGTCATGAGGCAGCCAGCAAGCGGGTCACGATCAGATCACCGAGCTTGTCGGCATCCTTATTAAGTCGGTCCATCGCCTGGTCTCGCTGAGAATCAATCTCACGGCGGGCCTGCTCCCGGGAAGCATTGGCATCGGCCGTAGCCGCGGCAAGGGCATCGCGATAGAGACGATCCATTTCCTGCTCGGCCTCGAGGATCAGCTTTTGGGACTGCTGACGCGCGTCCTTGAGCTGTTCCTTGAGATCGGCTTCCAGCCGCTCGGCTTGAGCCAGCTTCTGCTTGGCGTCGGCGCGGCTAGTGGAGATAAAGCTCTCACGCTCCTCCACGGCCCGTCCTACGGGGCGGAAGAACAGCGAATTCAGAATGAAAGTGAGGAGAACAACCTGAACCGCCATCAGCGGCAGGGTGGCATCGAGGTCAAAAAGACCTCCCTCAGGGACACCTGCTTCGGCGAGCAGAAGCCAGCTGGTCATTTGGGCGAGGGCGCTGGAACGATCGGTCGGGATTGAGGTTTGTGAGCCAGGGAGGGCAGGAGCAACAAGCCCCAGCCCTCCTTCCACTCACAACAAGGCTCAACCAGCGAAGGGGTTGGCAAACAACAGCACTAGGGCGACCACAAGGCCGTAGATGGTGAGCGCTTCCATGAAGGCCAGGGACAGCAGCAAGGTGCCGCGAATCTTGCCTTCGGCTTCAGGCTGACGTGCAATGCCTTCAACGGCGCCGCCAGCTGCGGTGCCCTGGCCGATGCCGGGGCCGATGGCACCGAGGCCTACAGCCAGACCAGCGGCCAGAACAGACGCAGCGGAGGTGATGGAATCCATGATGGAGTGGGGGATTGGGGTCGCGGTTGTGGCGCGTTATGGACCGGGAATAAAACCCTGCGCTGAGGACATCCTTTCAAGAATGGGCCCGGGATGCTTCCGGACCTGCGCGAGGGAGATTTAGCAGACCGCCGGAGCGGAGCAGCTGGCGAGGAGCTCCTAATGGTGCTCTTCGTGCACCGCCTCGCCGATGTAGTAGGCGGCGAGGGTGGCAAAAATCAGAGCCTGAATAGCACTGGTGAAAAGACCCAGGAACATTGCAGGCAGGGGCACAATCAAGGGCACCAGAAATGCCAGAACTGCGACTACCAATTCATCCGCCAAGATGTTGCCAAATAGACGGAATGAAAGGGAAAGGGGCTTGGTGAAATCTTCAACGATCTTGAATGGAAGCATGATCGGTGTCGGCTCCACGTAGTACTCGAAGTACCTCAGCCCCTTACGGCTCAAGCCTGCATAGAAGTAGGCAAGGGATACCAACAAAGCCAAAGCAATGGTTGTGTTGATATCAGCCGTTGGTGCCCCAAGCTCGCCACTAGGCAGGTGGATCAGCTTCCAGGGCACCAGAGCTCCGCCCCAGTTGCTCACAAAGATGAAAAGAAAAAGGGTGCCGATGAAGGGCATCCAATCGCGGTAAGCCTTCTCACCAATCTGTTCACGGGAGAGATCGCGGATGTAATCCCACAGGAACTCCAGCAGGTTCTGGGTGCCTCGCGGATCACGCTCAAGCTTGCGGGTGCCAACCACTACAAGGGCAAGCAAGGCACCGATAACCACCCAGGAGCTCAGGAAGACCTGGCCGTGAATCTTGAGGTTGCCAAGTTGCCAGTAGAGGTGTTTACCAACCTCCAGTTCAGCAAAGGGGAGAAGGAGAGGCATCGGAGCCAGCGAAGGGGAGTTCGGGGTCGCCAGGGCGACGGAACGGAAACGGGGTCAGGTGTCGAAGACTGCCTGAAGGATCACGGCCGGCTTGTAGAGCAGAAAGCCCAAAAGAGCCGGCAGGATCGAAAGTTGGGGGGTCCGGGCTGCGATCAGCACCAGGACGACCGGCACGAGCAGCTGAACCTTGCTAACCCGCCGGGCATTTTCTCCCAGCTTGGTGACACTGCGGCTGAGCAGCCACAGGTAGAGAAGGCCAGCTAAAGCACCCACCAACAGGCTAGAAGCCGTGGGGATGGAGCCAAAAACGGCTGTTCCTGCCACCGCCACTGCCGAAAGCAGCAAGGTTGCAAGCAAGAGCCGGCGTTGGAGCCGGAAATAACCATCCATGCCATTGCTGACATCGGCGGTTAGCGCTGGCAGGGTTGATGCACCGGTGACATCATCCAGCTGCACGACCGCCTCACCAGCCTGAACTGCCGTTGAAACGGTGGGTTCAGAGTCGGGAAGTAGGGGGCAGGGGAGAGATACCGACAAGCGCGCTCAAATCCCTGAAAAGGCGCGCGGAATCTATCACGGTGCTGATCCCCGCCCCTTCAGAGCACCGGCAGCAAAACCCTCTGATTCAGCAGTTGGCGAGCCACGGCAAGCCGTTGCGCTGCAGGCCAATCCAAAGGCAGCTGCCCGATCGCCACAGCCGGCGCGCTCTCAACGG
Organism: Cyanobium sp. WKJ7-Wakatipu; assembly: GCF_024345355.1. Lineage (NCBI taxonomy): Bacteria > Bacillati > Cyanobacteriota > Cyanophyceae > Synechococcales > Prochlorococcaceae > Cyanobium > Cyanobium sp. WKJ7-Wakatipu. Next base: position 48,577 of record NZ_JAGQAY010000009.1, on the reverse strand, counting down.
CAGCCATCAAAACGAGCCCCTCCTCGCTGACGTCAAGGGGCATTAGGTCTGGCCCCATCAAGCGGGTGGCTGGCCAACCCCAAAGGCAGCGGTTTATTTCACCCCGCGCTGCCAGCAAAACTTCGTCGTCGCTCCAATCGGGTGCCCTCACCGCACCATGGCTGAGAAAAAATTCGAAATGGCTGATATCGGGATCAAGCTCCTCCACCAGGCTCCACTGCTCAAGCTGACTGAGGCCCTGGGCCCGCTCCAGCAGCTCACCACTAAGCAAGCGCGCGGGCGACCAAACCTCCGGATTGGAAAACCCGGCAAACTCCAAACCGGCTGAGGCGACAAAAGCCAGCAGACGATCGAGGTTGTAGCTGGTCTCTTGGGGGTGCAGATACATATCCGCAAAATTGGCATCTGCTGCCGTGTCGACGATCCAGCGCCGCTCGTGATGCTGGCGCAGTCGGTTTCCCTCAGGCAACTCAGCCAGCAGCTGGCGACCCAGCCTTAGCCCCTCCGCTCCTGAACCGGCGGCCAGCCTTGCCAAGGCCCGCTGGGTGCGGTGAATTTCCCAGCGGCCGCCATCCGCATACAAAAAGAGATGCAGTAGCCCGCCTGGCCGCAGCAATCCAGCCAATGACTGCAAACCAGCCTCTGGCTCGCGCAGGTGGTGCAGCACGCCAACGGAATTGATGTAATCAAAGGGTCCCTCCCCCGCCAGATCCAGCAGGCTGCGCTGTTCGACACGCAACTCCCGCACCGCTTTTGCAGCCCCTGAACGTCGGGTGCGCTCCCGTGCCACCTCAAGCGCTCCGGCGCTGATATCTACCGCCAGCACCGAGGAACCGGGGTTGAGGTGGCAGAGGTAATCGGTGCTGACGCCGGTGCCGCAGCCGGCGTCGAGAATCCGCCAAGGCCGTTCACCTTGGTCGGAGCGCGGCGTTAGGGCTCCAGTAGCAGCAGCCCAGGCGCTATCGACGCACCAGCGCCAGTTGTATCCAGGGGGTGGGCCGTCTTGAAGGGGGTCTCCCGGGTAGGGGAAACGGTCGTAAAAGGCGCTCACCATCGGCGTGGCGGCATCACTGGCAGGCAAGGACGGATCAGCGGCAACCGGCTGAGCTTTTCACGTCCAGCGGCCAGTAGAACGAGTCAAAACGGGTCAATTGGCATCAGCAAGCCAGCGAAGCTGCAAACATTTGTTCATGGCTGGGCAAAGGCCCGGAGGGCCCGCCGTAACGTGGCCCAGCCCGGTTCGCTCTCGTCAATGACCGTGACCGCCAGCAGCGGCAGCACCAGGGTTTCACCCCAGCGCTACGACACCCTGCCGCTCTCCAGCGTCCGTCAGGCGGAGCAACAGGATCGCTTCCCCGACGGCGGCGAGCTTGAAACCCTGGTGGCGTTTTTCCAGAGTGGCCAGCAGCGCTTAGAAGCTGCACGCCGCATCTCAGAAAACGCTGATTTCATCGTGGCCAAGGCGGCCAACCGGATCTTCTCCGGCGGCACGCCCCTCTCCTACCTAGATGCTCCCTTGAGCGTCGTCAGCGGTGGGTCCAGCGACGCCACCCCCTTGGCCGCTGACCAGGCCGCCTTCCAGCGTTCGGTGCAGACCTTCGCCCAGGGCACCGGCAACTCCGGCGGCAACCTGATCACTCGCTTGCTCGAAAGCTCAGGTGGCGACGCCGATGTAAGGGTTGTGCTGCCCACCGGCTTCAGCCCGATTGCCGTGGGCCGTTACGGCACCGATCGGATGCGCAAGTCGCTGCGCGACATGGGCTGGTTCCTCCGCTACGTGGGCTACGCCCTGGTGGCAGGGGATCCCAGCATCCTGGCCGTGAACACCCGCGGCCTGCGCGACATATTGGAGAAGGCCTGCTCCCTGGCGGCTACCAATGTGGCCCTGCAGGAAATGCGCGCCGCAGCCGCCGGCCTCTGCAAAGACAATCCCCAGGCCCGCGAGCTGGTGATCCAGTACTTCAACGTGCTGCTCGCCGAACTGCAGGTGGCCACACCAAGCACCCGGCAGCGCCTCGGCAGCCCTGAAAGTCAGGGCCTGCAACTGCCTGCCACCTACGCCCTAGCCGCAGACGGCAAGCAGCGCTTCATCATGCGGCCGCGCCTAAGTGGTGCCCAAAAGGCCGAAGTGATTCGGGCCGCCTACCGCCAGGTTTTTGAACGGGACATCGCCAAGGCCTACAGCCAGACGCCCTGCCCGGTTGAAGCCAGCCAGGTGCGCCAGGGCCAGCTTTCCATGCGGGAATTCATCCGCTCCCTCGGCCACAGCAAGGAATATCGCCAACAGTTTTTCGGCCGCTTCTCCAATAGCCGGGCGGTTGAGCTGGCCTTCCGCCACTTCCTCGGTCGCGGCATCAGCTCCCGTGAGGAATTCACCCGCTACTTCGACATCGTCAGCGTCCAAGGCCTGAATGGCCTAGTGGATTCCCTGATCAATACCCTTGAATACGCGCGGGTGTTCGGCGAGGAAACCGTGCCCTACCTGCGGGATCTCGGTGAAGAAGCCCAGGAGAGTGCCGGCTGGGGATCAAACCGCAAGCTATTCCGCTTCAGCGCTCCTTTTGAAGGCGCACCCCAATACGTCACCCTCTACGCGTCCTATCGCCAACCCTTCGCCGATCAGCACGTCTACGGCGGCGGCAACGATCCCCTGGCCCTCAACTTCGGCGCGATTTTCCCTTCCGGCACCGCCTCAGTGGCCACCCGGCCAGCGCCCTACGGCTACGACAGCCGCCGCATCCTGATCGGCAATGGCTTAGCCCAGCCTGGCCAGATGGACAGCGCCCAGTTCCGTAAGGCCCAGCCCCGCCGGGTGGGGCCCAAGGTTGTACGCCTCCAGCAGATTGCTACCGGCGGCAGCTCCGTGCCCCGCCGCGGCGGCCAACCCAGCATCCGTGGCACTGAAGCCAGCACCCAGGCCGTTATTAATGCGGTCTATGTGCAAGTTTTAGGCACTGCTGGCTACGCCGGAGAGCGCAATAAGGTTGAGGAAATCAAGCTCGAGAACGGCGATATCAGCCTGCGGGAATTCATCCGCCAGGTCGCCCGCTCCAAGGCCTTCCGCCGCCGTTATTGGAGCGGCCTTTACATCACCAAGGCCATCGAGGTTATACATCGCCGGCTGCTAGGTCGCCCAACCTTCGGGCGATGGGAAATTGACGCCTACTTCGATACCGCTGCCCGCACAGGCTTCTACGGCGTCGTCGACGGGATCCTGAACAGCGTCGAATACAACGAAACCTACGGTGAAGATATAGTTCCCTACGAGCGATTTGTCACCGCTACTGATCGCAATGCGCGCAAGGTGCCCGGCCTCAACCGTCCCTTCGACGCCTCTGCCTATGCCAATGAATTTACCCAGGGCAAACGTCCAAACGTGCCCTTTGACCAGAGCATACGCACTACCGGAGATGTAACCAATCGCAATCTGCCAGGGCGCCGGCAGATTGTCGTGGGGAGCTGGACAGCTCAGACCGTAGGGGGGGAAACCATGACGGCATCTCGGCCCGAAGACAACTTCATCGCAGGGCCGGGAAGCATCCGCCAAGCACCTGCCCCAACTCGCCGCTGGAAGTAGGCCCCTACGTCCAGCAACGCCTCAACCCCATGCCACCCCTGCGCGCTGCTTCAGCGAATTCGAGCCTCCCGGAGACACTTCGGGGGCTTTTTTATGATCAAGATAATAATTGTCGCAAAAGTTGAGCCGCAAGCCGAAACAAGTGGAGCGATTAGCGAAGCAAAATGATGAATAATTGCTGCGCCAAGCCGCTATTACCAATAGCGCCCAAAGCCATTGCGCCGCAAGGGGTTTTTCAACCACAAACGCCATGAAGAACTGTTACCGCCAGGGGGGCAGCGAGGGGCTTTGCCGCAGAATGATTTGGCGATCGGCGCAAGTCGATCCTTTCCCTTACCCACCGGATATCGGTCTCCGTCAAGGCGGCCGCTTGTTTCGAGGCAGAACTGCATGAGCATCGTCTCCAACTCGATCATCAACGCGGACGCGGAAGCCCGCTATCTCAGCCCTGGCGAACTCGACCAGATCAAGTCCTTCGTGGGCGCTGGTCAACGTCGTATCCGCGTCGCCCAGGTTCTCGGAGAAAGCCGCGAGCGCATCGTCAAGACCGCTGGTGGCGCCCTGTTCCAGCGGCGTCCCGACGTGATTTCCCCCGGCGGCAACGCCTACGGCGAGGAGATGACCGCTTCGTGTCTCCGCGACATGGACTACTACCTGCGTTTGGTGACTTACGGGATCATCGCCGGCGATGTGACCCCCATCGAAGAGGTTGGCATCATCGGAGCAAAGGAGATGTATCGCTCCCTCGGCACTCCGCTAGATGCCATGGCTGAGTCCGTGCGGGAAATGAAGAACGCCGCCATGGGTCTACTCACCGGCTCTGACGCTGAAGAAGCCGGCTTCTACTTCGACTACGTCATTGGCGCCCTCTCCTGAGTCAGCGTTCTTTTACTACTCCCCGCCACCACAGCTGGATTCATGCAAGACGCGATCACAAACGTCATTAACCAGGCCGACGTTCAGGGCCTGTACCTGGACGACTCCGCCATGGGCCGCCTGGAGCAGTACTTCACCAGTGGTGAACTGCGCGTCCGCGCCGCTGCCACCATCAGCGCCAATGGTTCGGCGATCATCAGAGAGGCCGTAGCTAAGTCGCTGCTGTATTCGGATGTCACCCGTCCGGGCGGCAACATGTACACCACCCGTCGCTATGCAGCCTGCATCCGCGATCTGGACTACTACCTGCGTTACGCCACCTACGCCATGCTGGCTGGGGACACCTCCATCCTCGATGAGCGGGTGCTGAATGGTCTCAAGGAGACCTATAACTCCCTGGGTGTACCCATTGGTGCCACCGTGCAATCCATCCAGGCAATGAAGGAAACCACCGCTGCACTGGTGGGTCCTGATGCCGGTCGTGAAATGGCCGTCTATTTCGACTACATCTGCTCCGGCCTGGGCAACTGATCCCTGCCATCGGCACACCCGAGGATCATCTCCATGCGTCTGTTCAAGATCACGGCTTGCATTCCTTGCCCGGAAAAGAGCCGCTCCCAGCGTGAGCTTCAAAACACCTATTTCACCAAATGGGTGCCCTACGACAGCTGGTTCGCTGAGCAGCAGCGGATCATGAAACAGGGCGGCAAGATCCTCAAAGTAGAACTAGCCGCTGGGCGTCGCCAACAAAACGTCGGCAACTGATAGTCAGTACCTTTCGTTTCTCCCCAAGCTCGGCAGATGCCGGGCTTTTTTATTGTTTGACTCTGATTGCCAGGGGTCGACAACACCCCCCCGGGCACGGCTCAATGGGTTGACGATGGCCCCACCTCTGCCACTCCCAAATTCCAGCCTTGGCCCGCACCGCAACTCACACCCCCCACCGCGACGCAGTCAGCGGATCTCCGAAGGCTGGGGCGCTGCTGCCGTTGCCCTGGTCCCAATGGCCAGCAGAGGCCAGATTGCTTCTGGGCATGGTGGCGCTCTGGAGCGTGATCGGACTACTGGTGCTCACCTCCGCCAGTTGGTGGGTAGCTGAAAGGGAGATGGGTGACGGCGCCTTTTATCTCAAGCGCCAGTTGGTTTGGATGGCTGCCAGCTGGGGGCTGCTCTGGCTCTGCCTGCGCACCAGCCTGCGACGCTGGCTGCACCTGGCTCCGCTGGGGTTGTGGGTTGGGATCGTTCTGGTCGCAGCCACCCTGGTGATGGGCAGCACTGTCAACGGCGCCAGTCGCTGGCTGGTGCTTGGACCGGTACAGCTGCAGCCATCGGAATTGGTCAAGCCTTTTGTGGTGTTGCAGGGCGCTGCCCTTTTTGCCCACTGGAAGCGCATCGGCAACGACCAGAAACTGCTCTGGCTAGGGGCATTTGGGGCCCTGATCCTGCTGATCCTCAAGCAACCAAACCTCAGCACCGCCGCCCTATCAGGGCTGCTGCTCTGGTTGATGGCCCTGGCTGGGGGCCTTTCCCTGCCCATGCTGCTCGGCGCAGCCGGAGCGGGAGGGCTGCTTGGCAGCGCCAGCATCATGATCAACGAATACCAGCGCTTGCGAGTGGTGTCCTTCCTGGATCCCTGGCGGGATGCCCAGGGGGATGGCTACCAACTGGTGCAGAGCTTGATGGCGATCGGCTCAGGAGGCTTCCTAGGCGAGGGGTTTGGCCTTTCAACCCAGAAGCTGCAGTACCTGCCGATCCAGAGCACCGATTTCATTTTTGCGGTGTTTGCTGAGGAATTTGGCTTCGTGGGCTCGCTGGTACTGCTGCTGTTTTTGCTGCTGTTTGGCTTTGTGGGCCTGAGGGTTGCCCTCAGCTGCCGCAGCAACCAGCAGCGCCTGATCGCCATTGGCTGCACCACCTTGCTGGTGGGCCAATCCATCCTCAATATCGCCGTAGCCAGCGGTGCCATGCCCACCACCGGCCTGCCACTGCCACTGATCAGCTACGGCGGCAACTCCTTGATGGCCAGCCTGCTTATTTGCGGCCTACTGATCCGCTGCTCCCTGGAGGCAGGCGGTCTTGCCCCTAACCCCAGGCGCCGGCGCACCGCAGCTGCCCGATAGGCTGATTCCATGATCAGTTTTGGGCCCCAACTGGCCGATTGGGCCCGCAGCAGCGAGACGCTGCTGCAGCACTCCCTGGCCAGCCCCACCCCCACCACCGTTGGGGTTGTCTTTGCTGGCGGCCTGCTCACGAGCCTGGGGCCCTGCTCCCTGTCGCTTTTGCCGGTCACCCTTGCCTATCTGGCTGGTTTTGGCGGCACGCCCGGCGTTAAACCCAGCCAGGCTCCCTGGCAGCGCAGTCTCAGCTTTGCCGCCGGCATCGTGGCCTCCCTGGTGCTCCTGGGCCTGGTTAGCGGCCTACTGGGCCGGATCTACGGCCAAATCCCCGGGCTGATTCCGACGGTGGTGGCTGTGCTTGCCCTGCTGATGGGCCTAAACCTGCTGGGCCTGCTGAAGCTGCCCCTGCCCGCCGGACCCGATCCTGAAGTCTGGCGTCGCCGGGTGCCAGCCCCCCTAGCTCCTTTGGCAGCAGGGTTGGCTTTTGGATTGGCCGCAACCCCATGCACAACGCCAGTGCTGGCTGTGCTGCTGGCCTGGATGGCCCAGAACGGCAAACCACTGGTCGGCATGTTGCTGCTCACCAGCTTTGGAGCGGGTCAGGTGGTGCCGCTGCTGCTGGCCGGCACGGCAGCCGCCAGCCTGCCGGGCTTGCTGAGCCTGAGGCGTCTGGGCCAATGGGTTCCACCGATCAGCGGCGTGGTGCTGGTGACCACCGGCGCCCTCACCCTTGTGGCCAACTGGCGATGAAAGCCTTGCTGCGGCTGGTGGGCTGGATTTCCGATCTGCGGGTAGCGATCATGCTGCTGCTGGTGATTGCCGTCACCAGTGGCGTCGGCACGGCCATCCCCCAGCGGGAACCTGCCGAGCTCTACCACCGGCTCTACGACCCCCAGCCCTGGCTCGGACTGCTGAACGCTGATGGGGTGCTGGCCCTCCAGCTCGACCATGTGTATTCCAGTGGCTGGTTCCTGGGGCTGCTGGCCTGGCTGGCCCTAGCCCTGCTGCTGTGCAGCTGGCGCCGCCAGTGGCCCGCCCTGCAGGCCGCCCTGCGCTGGATCGACTACAGCACCCCCCGCCAGCTCAGCAAGCTGAGCGTGGCCGAAACTCTCAGCACCAACTCCCCCAAGGCGAGCCTCGATCAGCTGGCCGGACTGCTGCAGCGCCAGGGCTGGCAAATTCAGCGCCACGACGACCGCCTAGCCGCCCGCAAGGGGCTGCTGGGCCGGGTCGGGCCCCTGCTGGTGCACGCCGGGATGGTGGTGCTGATGCTCGGAGCCGCCTGGGGGGCACTTGGGGGGCAAAGGGCTGAGCAATACCTCGCCCCCGGCCGCAGCCTGGAGCTGATGGACAGCCGGGGCAGCAGCCAACTCACCCTCGCCCTCGACCACTTTTCAATCCAGCGCGATCCCGCCGGAAGACCTGAGCAATTCACCTCCCAGTTGCGCATCTTGGAGGGCGATGGCAGCGGCGGCAGCCTGCTGAAGCAGGCTGAGATTAGCGTTAACCATCCGCTGCGCTTCCAGGGGGTCACCCTTTATCAAGCCGACTGGGCCCTGGCCACTATCAGCCTGCAACTGGGCAAAAGCCCCCTACTGGAGCTACCGCTACAGAGCTTTCCTCAACTAGGCGAACAGATTTGGGGAATCGTGCTGCCCACCCGTCCCGATGGCAGCGAGCCGGTGCTGCTCAGCTTGGGCAGCGAACAAGGGCCTGTAGAGATCTACGGCGCCGACGGAATCTCCTTAGCCCGCCTAGCCCCAGGCGGCGCAGCTGTGGAAGTGAAAGGGCTACCGATACGGGTTGAAAGCGTGCTCCCCGCCAGTGGCATCCTGCTGAAGCGTGATCCGGGGGTTCCACTGGTTTATGCAGGATTTGCGATCGCCCTAGCCGGCGGTGGTCTCAGCTTGCTTGCTACGCGTCAGCTTTGGGCCATTGCCGAGCAGCCGGCCGGCCAAGCGGGTCAGCTGCACGTTGCGGGCCTCTGCAACCGCAATCTCACCGGCTTCGCTGCCGAGCTGCCCCAGCTGCTCTCCCAGCTCTAACAAGCCAGCCGCGTGCCATGGCTAACGCGCACCACGGTGTGAACGTTGCCGCGGGGGTGAAAGTCGGCCTCCAGCTGCATCCACTGGGGATCGGTGGCGGCAACCAGATCATCCAAAATGCGATTGGTCACCTCTTCATGGGAAATGGAGCGGTCGCGGTAGCTGTTGACGTAGAGCTTGATCGCCTTGAGCTCCACCACCCGGGGGCCGGGCTGGTAGATCAGGCGCAACACCGCAAAATCGGGGTACCCGGAAAATGGGCACTTACATGTGAACTCCGGCAGCTCGATGGAAATCTCGTAGGCACGGCCAAGCCTGGGATTATCAAAACAGATCAGCTCCGCTTCAGCGATGGCGCGCTCGCCATACATGGGCGTCTGGGTGAGGGAGGACGCGCTGGCAGAAGCGGGGCTGGAAGACATCGGAGCAAGGAAAGGGAGAGGGCCAGTGCCACTAAGTAATCTTAAGGAAAATGGCCGCAGCCAACGGCTGCCCGAGCCGGTAGCAATCGCTACGACGACCCCCGCAAAGCTCGGGCGTAATGGCTTTACTCCCTACCATCGGCAGGGATTTCCTGAGAGACTTCCTACCTAGCCCGAGCTGATCCTATGAAAAAAATTGAGGCCATCATTCGTCCCTTCAAGCTCGAGGACGTCAAGGTCGCCTTGGTCAATGCGGGGATCGTGGGCATGACCGTGAGCGAAGTGCGGGGTTTTGGCCGTCAAAAGGGCCAGGTGGAGCGCTATCGCGGCTCTGAATTCACTGTCGAATTCCTCCAGAAGCTCAAACTTGAGATCGTTGTCGATGACGACAAGGTCGACACCGTGGTTAGCGCCGTTCAAGACGCGGCCCGCACCGGCGAAATCGGCGACGGCAAGATCTTCGTGAGCACGATTGATTCGGTGGTTCGAATCCGCACCGGCGATCGGGACAGCGGCGCCATCTGAGCGCCAGCACCCCTTTTGATTTTTATTCCCTGGGAGTCAGCGTGCTGGCTACCAGGGTTTTTATTTGCTCTGGGCTGATTGGCGCAGGGCGGAATTTCGGGTCGCTTTGGGCTGATTCAACAAGCTGTTCAACAGGCTCACAAACATCCTCTGCAACATCCCCGGCAACATCACCCATTCCGACCTGCCCATCGCAATCGGAGCGCCGCAGCCAGAGCAGGTATTCGTGGTTGCCGGCAGGTCCAGTGATTGGTGATGCCACCAGGCCGCAAGCCACCAAGCCCAGACCAGAGGCCGCGGTGATCACCCCTTCGATGGCATCGCAGTGGGCAACCGGATCACGCACCACACCGCCCTTGCCCACCCGGCCCTTCCCCACCTCAAACTGGGGTTTAACCAGCAACAGCAGATCCACGGGGGCCTGGGGTTGCAGCAGCGCCAGCAGGGCAGGCAGCACCAAGGCCAGGGCAATAAACGACACATCGGCCACCGCTAGATCGGGCCAGGGGTCTTCGGGGCCGTAAAGAGCATCCGGGGTGAGGTGACGCAGGTTGGTGCGCTCCTTGAGCACTACTCGCGGATCACTGCGCAAGCTCCAGGCCGTCTGGCCGTAGCCCACATCAATTCCATAAATCCGGCAGGCCCCGTACTGAAGCAGACAATCGCTGAAGCCACCAGTGGAGATGCCACCATCAAGGCAAACGCGCCCCTGCACGTCGATGGGGAAGGCCTCAAGGGCCCTCACTAGCTTTTCGCCACCCCTTGATACATAGCGAGGAAGCTGCTGCACCAGCAGCTCGGCCTCCGGCAACACCTCGGTGCCTGGTTTATCGAGCACTTTGTCGCCGTGGCGCACCCGCCCGGCCCTAATCAACAGCTGGGCCTGCTGACGACTAGCCGCCAGGCCGCGGGCCACGAGCTCCAAATCCAGTCGTTGCTTGCGAGCCATGGCGCTCCACCTTTTGTGATCAAACCACAACGCAAACGGAACAGATTCCAAGCATCTCTGCCTCCGCACCAAAACCCGGCAGAGGATGGCGTCCAGAAGTTGATCCGGCAACGATGGCCTCCTCAATCCGGACCGCGAATGCTGCAGCCAATGTGCTGGAACTGCTCTACCCCGGCAGCTTCGTCAAACTGCGCAATCAACCCTCCGACCTGCCCCCCTTCCAGCTGATCCAATGCCGCGGCGGTCGCTGCTGGGTGCGGCAGCAGGCCTGGGGCAGCCTGGTGCAGTGGGAGGTGGAGCACCAACGCCTGACTCCCGCTGCCTAAGGAGGGCTGCCTGAGGGGTCAGCAGGGGCGCACCCATACATTGGTCTGGCAGTGAGCCAGGCGCGGCCTTGATCGAGCGTTACACCCTGTCCGAGATGGGCGCCCTGTGGAGCGAGCAGGCGAAGTTCCAAAGCTGGCTCGATGTCGAGATCGCTGCCACCGAGGCCAATTGTGAGTTAGGGCGAGTGCCTGCTGAGGCGGTTGCAACGATCAAGGCGAAGGCCAGATTTTCGGTAGAGCGGATCCTCGAGATCGAGGCCGAGGTTCGCCACGACGTGATCGCCTTCCTCACCAATGTGAATGAGCACGTGGGGGATGCGGGCCGCTACATCCACGTGGGCATGACCAGTTCAGATGTGCTCGACACAGGCCTGGCCCTGCAGATGAAAGCTTCGGTGGCCCTACTGCGCGCCGAGCTCGACCAATTGGCCGATGCACTTAGGGATCTAGCCAGCCAGCACAAGGGCACGGTGATGATCGGCCGCAGCCATGCCATCCACGGCGAGCCGATCAGCTTCGGCTTCAAGGTGGCCGGCTGGCTGGCGGAAGTGGAACGCAACCGCGAGCGCCTCGAGCGGCTCGAGCAGGTCGTGAGCGTGGGCCAGATCAGCGGCGCCATGGGCACCTACGCCAACACCGACCCCCAGGTGGAGGCGATCGCCTGCGCCAAGCTTGGCCTGGAGCCAGATACGGCAAGCACCCAGGTGATCGCCCGCGATCGCCACGCCGAATACGTGCAGACCCTGGCCCTGGTGGGCGCGGCACTGGAGCGCTTCTCCACCGAGATCCGCAACCTGCAGCGCACCGACGTGCTCGAGGTGGAGGAAAATTTCGCCAAGGGGCAGAAGGGCAGCTCGGCCATGCCCCACAAGCGCAACCCGATCCGCAGCGAGCGGATCAGTGGCCTGGCCCGAGTGCTGCGCAGCTATGTGGTGGCGGCCCTGGAAAACTGCGCCCTCTGGCACGAGCGCGACATCAGCCACAGCTCGGTGGAGCGGATGATGCTGCCCGACTGCTCCGCCACCCTGCACTTCATGCTGCGGGAGATGACCGAGGTAGTGAAGGGCCTAGGGGTCTACCCAGACAACATGGCCCGCAACATGAACGTTTATGGCGGCGTGGTGTTTAGCCAGCGAGTGCTGCTGGCCCTGGTGGAAGCCGGCATCAACCGCGAAGACGCCTACCGGATTGTGCAGCGCAACGCCCACAGCGCCTGGAACAAAGATGGCGGCAACTTCCGCGCCAACCTTGAAGCTGATGCAGAGGTGACCAGCAAGCTCAGCGCTGAGCACCTGGCTGAGTGTTTCAGCACTGATCTGCACCAGGCCAACCTGGGCGTGATCTGGCAGCGACTGGGGATTTAGCTAAGGATTTGAGCTGGCAGGCAGTTCAGGCCCAGTGCAGCCGCATTGGCACAGCACCCTCCAGGCTCAGCTTCACCGGGCAGGTCTCTCCTGCCTGGTGAAGCACGGCCCGCTGCTCCTCGCTGAGACCCGCCGGCAAGCTGATCCACACCTCCAGCAGGGCAATGCGCCGTGGCGCCTCGGGGGTCATGGTTTTTTCAATCCGAGCGCTGGCCCCCTGCAGCGGCCAGCCGTGGCGCTCGGCAACGATCCCCAGGATCGTCAGGATGCAGGTGCTCAGGGCCGTGGCCACCAGATCGGTGGGCGAGAAACGCTCCCCCTTGCCCTGGTTGTCGGTGGGTGCATCGGTCTCGAGCTCGCAGCCCGAAGGCCCGTGGCTGGAGTGGCAGCGCAGGGCTCCCTCGTAGCGGCTGTCAATCGTGGTCATCGCGGGGCGTAAGCACCACCCCAGTCAAGCGCCGGCGCGGTGATACGGCCCGCCCTGCTGAATCGAGCTGGCCCGGTAAAGCTGCTCCAACAGCAGCAGCCGCGCCAGCTCGTGGGGGAAGGTCATCGGTGAGAGGCTCAGGCGCCAGTGGGCCCGCCCCTTGAGCGCCGGGTCGAGACCATCGGCCCCACCGATCACAAACGCCAGCCGCTCCGAGCCAGAACCTTCAAGCGCCTTGGCGAAGGCCAACGAGTCGTAGCTCTGGCCCTCCTCGCACAGGGCCACCAACTGCTCGCCGCCGCGCAGCTCAGCGGATATGGCCTCCGCCTCGCGGGCCATGCCGCCGTCCCTCAGCTCCACGATCTCCAGGCCCGGGAGCCGCTTGCGATAAGTCTCTACCCCTTCGCTCACCCAGCCCTTGCGCACCTTGCCGACGGCAATGATGCGAATGCGGGCGGGATTGATCACGGGTTACGGCCCACCAACCTCAAGGCTGGGGGCGCTCGATCGCAGGATCCAACTGACCGTTGCCACTAGCCACCAAATCCTCGATCTCGCAAACAGGGAAGCGATTGATCGATTTGAGGGCAGCGCGGGCCTTGCTGCGCAGCTGCTCGCTGATCGCCTCGCAGTAGGGCACCTGGGCCAGCAAATCCACGGTGCGCCGCAGGATCCGCACCACATCACCCTCGTCGAGGGAGGTGTTGGCAATCATGTCGCTCCAACTGGCACCTTTAGCCCAGGCGTGCACCAGGCCCATCAACTCGGGCTCCCACCAAAGCGGGAAGTTGACCTTGGCGTGCTCCTGCTGACGCTCCAGCTCGCGGCGCAGGCCGCGCAGATCATGCAGGGCCTCCTCGGCGGCCGGCGGAGGCGGGTAGCCGCACCACAGATCGGGCCGATTGACTTCGGTGGAGATGGCTTCAAACACCGCCGCCAGCTGGGGCGGATCGAGCTCATCGAGGTGGCCGCTCATCAGCGACAGTCCCAGCCACAGCTCGTTGTCGCCGCGCAGGGCGGCCACGGTGCGGCCCACCTCGGTGGGCTCCAGGCCATCAGCTCCCGCCAAAGCACCGAAAAAGCGCAACACCTCAATCAGGGCCAGGAAGGTATCCCAGTGGCGATTAGAGCGGAAGTGCAGCAGCTGCTGGCGCTCCTCGATCTCCAGCTGCAACTCCTCCATGCGGCGGCGGTGCTTCTTGAGCTGGCGGCGGTCGCCCCAGCGGTGGGCCGGATGCAGCTCCAGGCTTTCCTCCAGCTGATGCACCTGCTGGGCCTGGTCCTGCACCTCACCGGCCAGGTCGTACTGGGGCGTGGCCATGTCGTGGCGACTGGCCATGTGGGCAACGGCAAGGGCCAGGCCACCGCTGGCCTGATCGCCGTGGCGCAACTCGCCAAGCTGGCGCAACTCGGGGGGATCCACCTGGCTCACCTGCAGGCAACTGAGCTCGGCATGGAGGCTCACCACCCCGTGGCAGGGCAGCAACAGCCAAAGGTTCTCGTCGGTGAGGCACTTGAGCAAAGGAAACTGCCCCGGCCCTTTCACCTTCTCCACAATCACCGCCGGCGTTACCCGGCCGCGTAGCTGGGGCGCCTTGAGACTCACCAAAGTGCCCTCACTGGCGAATTGCAGCGCCAAGGTGAGCTCATGGGCGACGGTTTCCTCGGCCTGTTGCTGGAGGATCCGCAGGATGCGCCTCTCTTCGCGCAGGTGAGCTCGCTGCTTTTCGTAGTCCTCGAAGTCGTCCCAGGGCACCTCGCCGGAGCCATCCTCCAGGCCTTCGAGCTGCTGCATCAACTGGCCGATGCGGGCCTCGTCCTCGACTAAATCGAGGGTGGCCAGGTAGCGGCCGAAACTGCGTTCAACCAGCTCCTTGGCCTTAGCCAGGTCGTAGCGCTGCAACAGGTTGAGCACCATGCCGTAGCTGGGCATGAACTGGCTGACCAGCGGATCTGCCGGCGCAGTAGCGAGCTGGCCCGCCTCCCGCACGCCTTCAAAGCGGCTCTGCACGGTCACCACGTAGCCCTGGGTATCAAGGCCGCGCCGGCCGGCCCTGCCCGCCATCTGCAAAAACTCACTGCCCATCAAAGGGCGGTGGCCTCGCTCGGTGCGCTTGCTCAGCGCCGAAATCACCGTGGTGCGCGCCGGCATGTTGATGCCGGCCGCCAGGGTTTCGGTGGCAAACACCACCTTGATCAGCCCCTGCTGGAACAGCTCCTCGATCAGCTCCTTCCAGGCCGGCAGCACGCCGGCATGGTGGGCGGCAATGCCCCGCAGCAGGGCCTCGGCGTGGCCGCCTTCCCGCACCGCCTCGGGGGTAGTTGCCATAAACAGATCCAGGCGGGCCTTGATGCGCACCTGTTCAGCAGGCGTCACCAGGGCGGCCTTGCCCAGCTCCTTGACGCCCTTATCGCAACCGCGGCGACTGAAGATGAAGTAGATGGCAGGCAGCATGTCGCGCTCCGCCATCTGGGCCACCACAAAACCCAGGGGCGGAGCCTCGGGCTGGGGTGGTTTCGGTGTTTTCGGACCCTTGCGCTGGCTGCCCTTGGGGGCGCGCCACACCTTGCAGTTGGGATGGAGCCCGGTGCCCTCGTCGTTGAGCAGGGGGTGCAGTCCCTTGGCACTGCAAAAGCTGAAGGCCAGCGGCACCGGCCGGTGGTCACTGAGCACCAGCTGGGTGGGCCCATGCACTCTCTCTATCCAGTCGGTGAGCTGACCGGCATTGGCCACCGTTGCCGAAAGAGCCACCAACTGAATCGGCAGCGGGCAGTGAATGATCGACTCCTCCCAGACGGTGCCGCGCTGGGAATCGTTCATGTAGTGGCACTCATCGAGCACCACCGCCTCCACGCCCTCAAGCGGGTCATCTCCCGCATCGGCTTCCGCGTAGAGCATGTTGCGGAAGATCTCGGTGGTCATCACCACCACCTGGGCCTCCCGGTTGAGGCTCATATCACCGGTTAGCAGCCCCACCTTGTCGGCACCAAACTGCTCCCGGAAATCGCGCAGTTTCTGATTAGAGAGGGCCTTCAGCGGCGTGGTGTAAAAAACTTTCTGGCCATGGGCCAGAGCGCGGTAGATGGCGTACTCACCCACCAGGGTCTTACCGGAGCCCGTGGGGGCGCTCACCACTACCGAGTGGCCCTGGTTGAGCGCGTCGATCGCCTCGAGCTGGAAGTCGTCGAGCGGGAAGGGGAAAATTGCTGCAGGATCCAGCCCATTGGGCGCCGTTTCAGGCACGCTGCTATTTGAGCTGGATCATGAAGCCATCCTATGAGGGAGGAGCCTGTTCCGCCTCGGGCCAGCTCTAGTAGCAACAGGCCGTGGCACAAGCTCGGATTTAGCGTTTGCGCAGCACTGTCCGGTCGTTGACACAACCCGGCACCACCTCTCCCCCCTCAGGGGAAAGAGCCGCCAGCTGGCGGGATGAATTGCGGCGTCAACTTGCAGCCATTCCCCCCCAGCGCCGCCGCGGCCTGCGCAACTTTGCCCCCGCCGCAACCGCCGCCACCCTTGATCTGGCAACTCCGCTTAGCAGGAGTGCCCCCCTGCTGGATCTAGCCAGCAACGACTACCTAGGTCTGAGCCGTCACCCCGAGGTGGTGTCAGCCGCCCAGGCCGCCGCGGCCAGCCAGGGACTGGGGGCGGGAGCCTCGCGGCTGGTGAGCGGCAGTCGGCCGGTGCATGGCGAGCTAGAGGCAGCACTGGCTGCCTGGCTGGGGCGCGAGCAGGTACTGCTTTTCCCCAGCGGCTTTCAGGCAAACCTGGCGGCGGTAGGGGCCCTGGCCGATCGCCACAGCCTGGTGCTGGCCGATCGGCTGATCCACCACTCCCTGCTCACCGGGGTGCGCGCCAGCGGTGCCCGACTGCAACGCTTCGCCCACAACGACCTGGCCCAGCTCGACTCCCAGCTGCAAGCAGCCCGCCGGCGCGCTCCCGGCCAGCGGCTGCTGGTGCTGAGCGAGAGCCTGTTCTCGATGCAGGGCACCAGTGTGGATGTGGCGGTCCTGACGGCCATCTGCGCCGAACACGGCGCCGCCCTGCTGCTCGATGAGGCCCATGCCCTGGGAGTGCTCGGCCCCGGCGGACGGGGCTTGGGCCACAACCAGCCCGAAATCGCCCTAATCAGCGGCACCTTCGGCAAGGCTTTTGGTGGCGGCGGGGCCTTTCTGGCCGGCGATGCCCTGGTGGGGGACTGGCTGCTGCAATCCAGCGGCGCCTTCCGCTACACCACGGCCCTAGCCCCACCATTGGCCGCCGGCGCCCTGGCCGCCCTGGCCCTGATTCAGGCCGAACCCCGCGGCGAGGCCCTGCTGCAGCGAGCCGCCCGTTGGCGCGCCTGTCTGGAAGCGGCCGGCTGGCCGCGGCCGCCGGGCAGCGGGCCGATCCTGCCGCTGCTGGTGGGCGACGATCACCGGGCTCTCGAGCTGCAACAACGCTTAGAAGCGGCCGGCCTATTGAGCGTCGCCATCCGCCCCCCCACCGTGCCTGAAGGCACGGCGCGGCTGCGGCTGGTGCTGCGCCACGACCTACCGGCGGGCACATTGGAGCGATTGCTCACGGCTCTGGGGAGTCCTGCATGCAGCTGATCGCCATGCACGGATGGGCCGGCGATGCCCAGGGCTGGGAACCATTCCACAGCGCCTGGAGCGCCCGTGGCTGGGCGTGGCAATGCGGCGAACGGGGCTACGGCGGGCAAGCGCCCAGGCCGGTGGCCTGGCAGAGCGGCCTGGGGCTGAAGCTGGTGATCGCCCACTCGCTAGGGCCCCATCTGCTGCCTGCCTCCGTGCTGGCCCAGGCCGATGCGGTGGTGCTGCTCGCCAGCTTCGGAGCATTCCTGCCAGGGGGGGCCAGCGGCCGGCGGCTGCGCAGCGCCGTGGCGGCCATGGGAAGCCAGCTGGCCGGCCCGGAAGCCAGCACCATGCTGCAAACCTTCATGGAGCGCGCCGCAGCCCCCCAGCCCCCCAGCCTGCTGTCCCCTGGCATCGCCGCCGCCCCCCTTGCTGCATCTGGCCGCCAGCGGCTGGCGGAAGATCTAGACCTGTTGGCGGCCACGGCGGGGCTACCGCCTGGCTTCCCGCCCCAGGCGCGGGTGTTGATAGTGGAGGGCGGCGAGGATCAGATCGTGAATACGCAAGCCCGCCACCAGCTGCGCAACCTCCTACCTGCCGCCGACAACCTGGTGCTGGCGGGCGTGGGGCATTGCCTGCTCAGCCCGGCCCTCGTGCCCACCGTGTGTGGCTGGATAGAGGGCCTGCCATGAACGCAAATCCAGTGCGCGACACGGTTTTGAGAGACACGCTTTTAAATGACACGCTTCTAAATGACGCAGGATTTAGCGCGCGAGTGAGCAGCCGCTTCGGCCGCCACGCAGCCGGCTATGCCCGCCATGCCCGCCTGCAGCAGGGGGTGGCCTGGCGCCTGGCCCACCTGTGCGCTCCTCTCCACCTTGCCGCCGGCCCCCGGGCCGATCTGGGCGCGGGCTCCGGGCTGGTGGGGCAGGCGCTGCGGGCTCAGGGATGCCAGCAAGCCCTCCTGCAGCTTGATATCTGCCCCGAACTACTGGCCCATAACCCCCAAACCTCTGCCGGCGGCCAGCTCAGCTGGGACCTCAACTTGGGGCTGCCGGAGCAACTGGACCAGGCCTCCCTGCTCACCTCCAGCTTCGCGTTGCAGTGGCTGGAGAATCCCCAAGCCCAGGTACAGCACTGGTGCGAGCAGTTGCGGCCAGGGGGCTGGCTCGGCCTGGCGGTGCCGACAAGCGCCAGTTTCCCCCAGTGGCACCAGGCCGCCGCGGCTGCAGGGGTGCCCTGCACAGCTCTGAGCCTGCCCGACGCCGAAGCCCTGCTGGCGGCGGCCAGCAGGGGCGGCCTGATGGCTCACTACAGCCGCCGGCTGCGCTTCAGCCGCGCCTACGGCAGCGGCCTCGGCTTTCTGCAGCAGCTACAGGGCCTCGGGGCCAGCGCCAGCCGGGCCAGCCGCCTCAGTGCGGCCCAGTTGCGCCGGCTGCTGCACTGCTGGCCAGCAGATGGCTGCGTCAGCTGGGAAGTATTAGTGCTTCTTGGTCAGCGAACCGGCCCATGAGCAGCTGCAGCAACGCCCTGGTGATCTGCGGCACCGACACCGACGTGGGCAAAACCGTGGTGAGCGCCCTTGTGGTCCAGGGGCTCGGGGCCACCTACTGGAAACCGGTACAAAGCGGACTAGAAGGTGGCGGCGACTCGGGCCGCCTGCAGGCCCTGCTGCAGCTGCCAGCGGAGCGGTTGCTGCCGGAGGCCTACCGGCTGCAGACGCCGGTGTCACCCCACTGGGCCGCCGAGCTAGAGGGCATCACGATCGACCCGGCCCGGCTGGCCCTGCCGGCAGTGGCCCGAGCATTGGTAGTTGAAACCGCCGGTGGGTTGCTGGTGCCCCTGCGCCGCGACTGGCTGCAAATCGATCAGCTAGCCGCCTGGGGGCTGCCGGTGCTGCTGGTGGCCCGCAGCGGCCTGGGCACCCTCAACCACACCCTGCTGTCGGTGGAGGCCCTGCGCCAGCGCTCCATACCCCTGCTGGGACTGGTGCTTAATGGCCCGCTCCATCCCGACAATCCCGCCACCCTGGCCGCCCTGGCCCAAGCGCCGGTGTTAGCCCAACTGCCACCTTTAGAACCGCTCACCGCCTCCGGGCTGGCTGCCCAATGGCAGGCGCAAGACCTGGGCCGTACCCTGACGGCAGCCATGGGCGCAGCCCCCAACCCCCACTGATGTGCAACCCCCACTGATGAGCAAGCAGCACTGGTTAATAAGTGGCGCCCTAGTACTGCTTTGCGGCGGCGTGTTGGTGCTGTTCACCGACGTAGAAACCTCCCTGGTTCGCTGGATCAACTGCGGGCCGCTCTCCAGCGCAGAGGAGCGCCAGAGCCGCATCTGCCGTTAAGGCCCCGCCAGGATCACCGCCTCGGCATCGGCCCGCGACAAGCCATAGGGAAAGTGACGCACGCACACCTGGCCGTCGCTGTGCCAGCTCACTTTGAGCTCGTCCACCTCCAGCTCAATCTGGGCGCTCCATTCGGGGCGGTGCAGGTCCCAGAGGCAGGGATTGGCGCGCTGCCGCTTGGCACCCAACTGCTCCAGCCAGTGCTCCAAAGCTGGCAGGGGGTGGTGGTACAGCGGTGTCTGGGAACTGGGCATCTCGGTCATGAAACCAACCCTGTCACGTTGGTGGGGGCGCCCTCAGTCCACCAGCTAGGCAATTGCACCAATTGGGCGCCGCGCATCCAGGCGACTCCCACACCCAGAACCAAGCTCAACACCAGGGCAAAACCCAGCAGCAGCAGCGCCAGCCACTCGCCACCAGAAAGATCACGCCGCACCGAAGCAGGCCGAGTAATGATGGTCGGGGGCGGTGCAACGGGGCTACTGGGCACCGAAGGCGGTCGCAGCTGGTCGTCGTAGCGCTGGCGCAGGGCCGGGTCGCTCAGCACCCCGTAGGCCTGCTGCAGCTGCTGGAAAGCCAATGCAGCCTCCCCAGCCGGCAGCACGGTGGTATCGGGGTGGTAGCGCTTGCTCAGCCCCCGGAACGCTTGGCGTAGCTCCTGCGGCGAGGCGCTCTGCTGCACCTGGAGCAACGTGTAATAACTAGGTGGGGAGCTGGCCAAGGGCAGGGCGCCGGGAAAACGATCCGGTCTGCGGGATCCTAGAGATCAGAAACCCGTTACCAAGCTGGATGGCTAGCACCCTCACCGGCAATGCCCTCTGGCAGGAGCTCGGCTGGCAGCCCAGCCCAGCCCAAGAACAGTCGCTTAGCGACCTGCAGGAGCAGCTGCGCCAATGGAATAGCAAGCTCAACTTGACCCGGCTGGTGGAGGACGACGACTTCTGGATAGCCCAGGTGTTTGACAGCCTCTGGCCCCTGGTGCCCCTGCTGCAATCGGGGGCAGCCCAGGCACCGCTGCGGCTGATCGATGTGGGCACCGGCGGTGGCTTCCCCGGCCTAGCACTAGCGATCGCCTTTCCCCAGGCCCAGTTGACCCTGGTGGATTCGGTGGGGCGCAAGGTGGAGGCGGTGCAGGCCATGGCCGCAGCGCTAGGGCTTGGGGAGCGTGTGCAGCTGCGCTGCGAAAGGATCGAGCGCACCGGCCAGCAGCAGGCCTGTCGGGGCCAGTTCGACTGGGCTCTGGCCCGGGCCGTGGCCAGCGCGCCAGTGGTGGCCGAATACCTGGTACCGCTGCTGCAACCCCTGGGGCGAGCCCTGCTTTATCGCGGCCAGTGGTCAGCCAATGACCAACGGGACCTCAACGCCGCCCTTATCCCCCTGAAGGCTGGCATCGACCAGTGCCTGGCCAGGGAATTACCTAGTGGCCGGGGTAGCCGCCACGCCCTGGTGGTTAAACCGCTGGCCCCCTGCCCGCGCACCTATCCCAGGGCCGTGGGGCTGCCGGCTAAGCAGCCCCTAGGCGCGGCAACGTGCGCTTGAGCCGCACCGGCGATGGCACACCAAGGGGAAGAATTTCCTGGCCGTCTAGCTGCTGCTGCAACTCGGGCAACTGCTCATAAGCAACCCAATGGATGCAATCAACGGGACAGGTATCAATCGCCTCCTGTATCAGCTCGGTGGAGTCGCCGTCCTGGCGAATCGCCCGGGAGCGGCCCCAGTGGGGCTCAACCGCAAAGGTGTTGACGGCCACGTGGGCGCAGTAGCGGCAGCCAATGCAGACAGCCTCGTCAACCCAGACGGCCTTCTGACCCAAAGCTCCACCCAGCAGTGGTTCGTGACCACTACGCCGTGACTCGGGGGAAAGGGCGGTGGCGGTGAACGCCAGGGAGGGATCAACCATGCCGGGGTGAGCTCCCGGATCTAGGCCCAACGGGTAACCACCAATTCAATGGAGCCGTCTTGCTGCTGGGCTGGCTCGCTCACCTGGAAACCCTCCTCAGCCGTGGCGGCCAGGATGCTGCGCAGGGCATATCGCTGATTGAGCTGGGCCAAGAAGCGCTCTACCGGCACGGCCTGATTCCAGAGGTCGAGATCGGTCACCAGCTCATAGCTACCGGTTTCAGGATTGAGGCGAAAACCGATATCAGCGCCATTGGGCTGGGCCACAGCCAACTGGGCCTCCACGGTTTGGCCGCGATAACCGCGCACCATCAAACTTCCCTGCCTTGGGCCATGGCCCAGATCCTCGAGAGCCTCGAGCAAGGACTGGCGATCACGGAGCTCGGTCTTGATGGTGCTGAAGTGCGACATCGATCTAGGAAGAGGTAATTGGTTCAGGAGAGAGACTGGACCTGGCTTTGCTGGACCTGGCTTTGCTGGACCTGGCTTTGCTGGGCCTGTCGCTCGCAGAGAAAGGCCTCAGCCGTTGACCGGCGCTGCTGCACAACTCCAAGCCTGGCCTCAATGCGCTCAGTGAGCTGCTCGCACGCCATGCCATTCAGCCCTTCCACCAGCTCATCGACGCGCCCATCGGGATGGATTCGATAACGGATGGTGAGCTGATCCATCTCACGCTGGAAAGGTTTGAAGATGTTAACCAGGAAATCCTGCTCCTGTTCAGCTGAGCAACCCCTCCTCCACCAGGGTCTGCAGACGCTCCAACACCTCCGGCTGCTCGAGCTGCTCAAGGGCCAGCCGGGCCTCATCGCGCACACCCGATTCGAAATCGTTGAGCATGGAATGCAAAAGGGACTCAACCACCAGCTGCTGCCGGGGCTCCACCAGCTCGCCGTAGAGGCGACCGAGGGCCCAGGCGCTGTTGCTGCGCACCGCCGGCTCACTGTCGATGCGCATGCTGAGCAACAGCTGGGCCGCAGCTGGATCGGCCTTTGCCGGCCCGGTGCAGCCCGCCTCAGCCAGGGAACTGGCAGCCCAGAGGCGCACCGCGGAGATATCCACCTGCAGGGAGCGGATTAGGGGATTAAGGATGGGAGCGTCGGGGTAGTTGCCCAGGCTCCAGGCCACGGCCTTGCGCACGTAGCCGTTGTCATCTGAGACCAGCAGGCCCAGCAGGGGCTCAACCGCCTGGGGGCTGGGGTTGCGGCCCAAGGCGTAGACCGCGCTCATCCGCAGGATCGGGCAGCTCTCCTTCAGCAGCGGCAGCAACAGGGGCAGGGCCCGGGGATCACGGTGTTCACAAAAAATGCGCAAACCCTGCATGCACCGCTCCTGGCTGTCTGCCCCTGCATCGCCCCGCAACAACGCCAAGCCCAGATCGCACTCGGCCGCTACATCACTGGCCGTTGGATCACTGCTATCAAGATCGTCGAGCGGATCACCGCGCAGCTCTTCTGCCAGCTCCTGAGCCAGCATCTCGGGGTCGAGGTACAGCTCCTGGGGACTGCCACCGAAGGGACTATCCCCACCGGACGGCTTATCGGACTGGGGAGAAACGCTCACAACGTTGACTCAGCCAATCGGGGCGGGGGCCGCCATGTCACCTGGCAACCAGATGCGGGCGCTCACGGCAAACAGGGCCAGACCAAACAACACCACAATCGCGGCCGGCAGCAGGGTGGAGCGAAAAAATTGCACAGCCGAGGCGTTTGCGAGTGCTGGCTTCCATCATCGCCCCTAGGGTTCGCCGAATAACGCCTATGTGATGGCAGATAAGAGTTCTGGCAGCTGGCGGCGTCTAACAGCTGTGACCGCCGAGGGAGTAGCCAGCGGCACCCCGCTGATGGTGGGCAGCAAGTTGCTGCAGGGCTGGCTCACCGCCAGCGGAGTACCTCT
The DNA here is from genome assembly GCF_024345355.1 of Cyanobium sp. WKJ7-Wakatipu. Taxonomy (NCBI): domain Bacteria; kingdom Bacillati; phylum Cyanobacteriota; class Cyanophyceae; order Synechococcales; family Prochlorococcaceae; genus Cyanobium; species Cyanobium sp. WKJ7-Wakatipu. The sequence continues at coordinate 25,235 of NZ_JAGQAY010000009.1, read as the reverse complement.
CGCCCTGATTGGCCTGATCCCGCTAGCTGAGCTGCCGTACACCCTCAAGCTTTTCTGGGCGCCGCTTTTAGACCGCTGGCCGATCGCCTGGCCCGATCGCCGCCGCGGCTGGCTGCTGCTGATGCAGCTAATCCTGGTGCCTGTGATTGCGGCGATGGCCCTGCTGCAACCCAGCACTAATCCAGCCAGCCTCACCGCCATCGGCATCGCGGCCCTGGTGCTGGCCGTCTGCAGTGCCACCCAGGACATCGCTGTCGACGCCTACCGCACCGACCTCCTGCCCGAAGCGGAGCGGGGGCCAGGTGCTGCCGGAGCCACCCTCGGCTACAGGGCCGCCATGCTCGCGGTGGGTGCCGGTGGCTTCCTGCTGGCTGATCGCTTTGGCTGGCCGGCCGCCTTCCTTGCCGCCGCAGCTCTGCTGGCGGCCGTAGTGCCCTTCACCATCTGGGCCCCGGCCCTGCAACCGGTGCAACACCCGGTCAAGAGCCTGCGGCAGGCGGTGCTTGGTCCAGCGCGGGAGTTCCTGTTCCGGGCGGGACCAAACCGGGCCTGGCAGTTGCTGCTGCTGGTGCTGCTCTACCGCTGGCCCGATGGCCTACTGAACGCCATGGCCATCCCCTTCCTGAAATTGCAGGGGTTCAGCGATGCCCAGATCGGCTTGGTGCAGGGGGGCTGGGCGATTGCCGCCACCATGGCCGGCACCGTGATTGGCGGCGTGCTGTTTGCCCGGATCGGCATGAACCTCTCCCTGTGGCTGTTTGCAATCGCCGGCGTTTGCGGCAACCTCACCTATTGGGCCTTGGCCCAGTTCAATTGGGGCTTCGGTGGGCTGATCGCCGCCGTGAGCCTGGAGAACCTGAGCGGAGGCATGGTGGGCGCGGTGTTTGTGGCGCTGCTGATGAGCCTCTGCAACCCGCGCTTTTCGGCCACCCAGTACGCCCTACTTTCCGGCATCTACGCACTGAGTCGCTCGCTGCTGTCGGCCCCGGCCGGCGTGGTGGCGGGCAACGTGGGCTGGCCCATGTTTTTCCTGGCTACGGCCGCTGCCGCCATACCCGCTTTTCTGCTGATGCTGCAGCTCACCCCCTGGGGGGAAAAGGAAGCACGCGGCGCCTTCGATCCCAGCCGCGACGCCACCTGATCAAGCTCCAGCTCACGCCGGCTCCAGGCTGCCCTCAAGCCGGCGACGTAGTTGGCCGCAAGCTGCATCGGCATCGAGGCCGCGGCTAGCCCGCACACTGACAGCCACGTGGCGATCGATCAGGGCCTGTCGAAACGCTTCCACTGCGCCAAGCGCCGGACGCTGGAATTCCTCCTCGGCAATTGGGTTGTAAGGGATCAGATTCACATGACTCTGGAAGCCACGCAGGAGCCGCGAAAGGGCCTCCGCATGGCGGGGCTGGTCGTTTAGCCCACCCAGCAGGATGTATTCAAAACTCACCCGCCGGCCGGTGAGCTCAACGTAGTGGCGGCAATCGGCCAGCAACGCCTCCAGGGGGTAGGCATGGGCCGTGGGGATCAGCTCCTCCCGCAGCTTCTGGTCAGGGGCATGCAGGCTCACCGCCAAGGTGAACTGGGCCCGACCCAGCCGCTCTAGGGCCTGCTCCGCCAAGGTGGGCAGGCTTTTGGGCACCCCCACTGTGCTCACGGTGATCTGGCGCTGGGCCATACCGAGATCGGTGCAGAGGCAATCGATCGCTGCCAGCACCGCCTCGCTGTTGAGGAGGGGCTCACCCATACCCATAAACACCACGTGGCTGGGGCGCTGGTCCATCACCTCACGCACGCTCAGCACCTGATCAACGATCTCGTGCACCGCCAGGGAGCGCTGCAGCCCCCCTTTGCCGGTGGCGCAAAAACGACAGGCCATCGGGCAGCCCACCTGGCTGCTCACACACACCGTGAGCCTGCCTTCTGCGGGGATGCCCACGGTCTCGAGGCTGAGGCCGTCGTGAGTACCCAGCAATAGTTTTGTGGTGCCATCGCGGGCGACGCTGCGGTGCAGCTCCCGCGAGCGACCGATCCAGTCGGATGCACCACTGGGGGGCTGGCCGGCCAGCTGGTCCCGGAAAGCCTTTGGCAGCACCGTTACCTGGTCGAGGCTGCGGGCTCCCTTGGCGTAAAGCCAATCGTGCAGCTGACGGCCGCGGAAGGCGGCTTGACCATGGCCAACAGCCCACTGCTCAAGGGCCGGCAAACCCATCCCCAGCAGGGGAGTGGCTAGCGGCGCAGCGGGCGATGTGCTCAAGGCCAGATCAGCAAGCCGTGGCCCAGCTTCCACTCCGCCACAAGCAGGGCAATAAAACCGAGCATGGCCATGCGGCCATTGAGCAGCTCGGTGTGGGTGTGGAAGCCAAATCGGGGCAACCGGCGCTGGGGCACCGGCGTATTCAGGCTGGTGCGGGCGGAATCACTCATCGGTGAGCAGACCCTCTTCCTGTAGGCCCTCGAGGGCAGCGGGATCAGCGATCAGCTCCTCCTCCAGACCCTCCTCAACGGATGGCCTGGTAAAAGCTGCCGTGCCGCTGGCGCTGGCTTCGATGCCATGGCGGCTGCGAGTTGCCTCAAGATCCGCATCGGAGGGATCATCCAGCACGGCCATCGACGCCGCCGGGGCAGGCATCTCGACTGTGTAATCGGGACGCAGGTTCTGCATACGGCGATAGCCCATGGCCTCCTCTTCGAGGATGTCGGGATGGGGGCCCGCCTCTGCCCGCAGCTCCTCTTCGAAGCCGCTGAAGCCAGTACCAGCAGGGATCAGGCGGCCGATGATCACGTTCTCCTTGAGACCGCGCAGCCAGTCGCTCTTGCCCTCGATGGCCGCCTCCGTGAGCACCCGGGTGGTCTCCTGGAAGGAGGCAGCCGAGATGAAGCTGTCGGTGTTGAGCGAAGCCTTGGTGATACCAAGCAGCACCGGTGTGAACTCGGCGGGCGCGCCACCGGTGATTGCCATGGCGCTATTGACCTGCTCCACTTGACGCAGCTCGATTAGCTCACCGGGCAGCAGGGTGGTGTCCCCGGCATCCTCGATGCGTACCTTGCTGGTCATCTGGCGCACAATCACTTCGATGTGCTTGTCGCTAATCGCAACTCCCTGGCTCTTGTAGACGTTCTGCACCTCCGTGACCATCCGGAACTGCAACTTGGAGATCGCCTCCTGGGCCGCGTCCATGGTGGGCTTGCGGCTGCGCAGATCTTCGAAGAAGCACTCCAGCAACTCGTGGGGATTGATCGGGCCGTCGGTGAGCGATTCACCGGCGTGCACCTGCTGGCTATCACTCACCATCACGTTGCGACCCAAAAGGATTGGGTACTCGGTGATGGCATCGTCGTGCTCGATAACCGAGACGGTTATCGAGTCATCGTCATCACCCTGCTTGATCTGCACGGTGCCACTCTTGCGGCAGAGAATTGTGGATTCCCGCGGACGGCGGGCCTCCAGCAGCTCCTCGATACGGGGCAGACCCTGCACGATGTCGCCTGTCTTTTGACGTTCGAACACCAGCAGGGCTAGGGCGTCACCGCGCTGCACCAACTCGCCATCACGCACGTGCAGCACGGAGTCGGGCGAAACCATGTAGGGGCGACCGAGGCGAATCGTGAGGGTGCTGCCGTTGATGGCCTCCACCTGACCGCAGCAAGGGGCTTCGACCCCTTCCGCCAGCCGGTCCCCGTCGACGATGCGCTGCTCAACCCCAACCTCACACTTGGCCGAACCAAGCTCGATGTTGCGGGTGTCGCCATCGCGCTCCACGATCAAACGGCGAATCGGCTCGCCATCGACCAGATCAGGCAGCTGAACCACTCCATCCTCCTTGCAGAGGATTTGGGTGGTGGCTACCACATCGCCGCGCTTCACAGCAATGCCGTCTTCCACCTGGAGATCGGTGTGGGTGGAGCCGTGGCTGGCGTCGGAGAGGGTGTCGCGACGCACAAGCAGGGTTTCCAAAATCGTGAGCTGCAGGCGCTCGATCGTCTTAGCCCGCTTATCAGACACCGCTTCCACATCCACCGTCATCTGGGGAGTGGTGTCGATGGTTTCCAGGATCAGCTGGGTGCGCAGCAGCTCCACTCCATCAACGCTCTTGATTAGCTCGCCGTCCTTAAAGGCCAGGCGTTGGGTGGCCTTGAGATTCAAAGAGGGGCCGCCAGACTGTTTAACCGCTCCTAATTCGGGCAGGTGGGCAGCATCTGGGATGGCGTACTCCTCAACCGGACGCAGCAGCAGGGCCCCACCGTCGGGGGTTTCAACTGACTCAACAAACAGAATCGCCTCTGCCTTAAGACCCTTGGCGATCTCCTCGCCAGGAGTAACCATCTTGCCGTCAGCAAATTTGCTGATGGTTTTACTATCGGAAACAAGGTGCAGAGTGCCTGAGCGCACAACGATTTCCCGAAGAATGTCGTTCTTCTGGGTCACCGTGACGATGCCTGCGGTCTGGCTGAAGATGTCCTTCACCACCTCGGTGCCAGCCTCAATCCACTGGCCATCCTCAATCATCAACAGGGAGATATCCTTGTTGATCTCGTGGGTTTCCTGGGGGATCCACAGCAGGGTGCCGCCCTTGCTCACCTCGTAGCCGTTCTTGGCACTACGGGCTTTCTTGATCGAAAGGCCAGGGGCAAACTTGACGGTGCCTCCGGTCTGGGTGCGGAAGCGGTCGTCGGCGAGCTCCGCGATCACCTCACCATTAGCGATCTTGCTGCCCGGAGCGGTATTGAGGCGGTAGCGGATGTTGTCCTTGCCCTCGAGGTGCCAGATCTCGCCGGAGTGGGTGGATTCACCAACCAACTTGCAGTCTTTGAGGGTGAGACTGGAGGTAACAATCTGTACCTCGCGGGAGTCACCGGCGCTGTCACGCAGGCGCACGGCGCCGCCGTACTCGCTCACTAGGCGGCTTTCGGCCAGCACTTCCCCGGTGGTGACGGGCTTGTTGCCGCCCACCACGGGCAGGGCATTGGGGGGCAGGTTGTAAACGTCTCCGCTGAACACCCACATCCGGCCCAGGCGCTGGGCCTTGAGGGTGATGTTGCCCTGGCGGTCGGTGACCTCCTTGGGCTGGATCGCATCCTCATATCGCACCTGACCGGCCAGGTCGCAGATCACGTCCTTGGTGGCCTTCTCAATGCTCTTTTTAACCGCCACGCCAGCAGCGATCTGGGCCAGGATCGTGTCCCCGGGCACGGTGTCGCCATCAGCGACAAACAGAATCGAGCCACTAATAATATCGAGCTTTTGCAGCTTGCCTTTACCCGTGGGCTTAACGCTGAGGGTGAAGTCTGTTTCGGCTAGCTGGGCCTCCACACCGTGGGGGGTGCGGAAGGGGCGCACCCGAGCCTTGGGCCCGAATTCGACCGTGCCATCTACTAAAGAGCGCACCACGCCGGATTCGGCCGTAGACACACCACCGGTGTGGAAGGTCCGCATCGTCAGCTGGGTGCCGGGTTCACCGATCGACTGGGCAGCGACGATGCCGACGGCTTCGCCCAGATCAACCAACTGGTTGTGGGCTAGGGCCCAGCCATAGCACTTACGGCACACCGAACGAGAGGCCTCACAGGTAAGCGGCGAACGCACCTTCACCGTTTTCACACCACCTGCCTCGATCCGGCGCGCCAGGATCGGATCGATCTCACCGTCGCGATCAACAATAATTTCGCCGTCCTCTGCCACCACGGGCTCGGCTGCTAAGCGGCCGATCAACCTGAAACCAAACCTGCCTTTCTCATCAGCATCGATCGGAATGCTGCGGGTTGTACCGCAGTCGTCTTCCCGCACGATCACGTCCTGGGCTACGTCTACCAAGCGACGGGTGAGGTAGCCGGAGTCTGCTGTACGCAGGGCGGTGTCCACCAAACCCTTGCGGGCGCCGTAGGAGGAGATCACGTATTCGGTGACCGTCAGACCCTCACGGAAGTTGGTGCGAATCGGCAAGTCAATGATTTCCCCCTGGGGGTTAGCCATCAAGCCGCGCATGCCCACTAGCTGGCGCACCTGGGACATATTGCCCCGGGCGCCGGAGTTGGCCATCATCCAAACCGAGTTGAGTGGATCGTTCTCGTTGAAGTTGCGGCGAACCGCAGCCACGAGACGTTCGTTGGTTTCGGTCCAGGTGTCGATCACCTTGGTGTGACGCTCAACCTCGGTGATCTCACCAAGTCGGTAGCGCTCTTCGGTTTCAGTGATCTGCTCCTCGGCTTCAGCCAGCAGAGCAGCTTTGTCACCAGGAATGCGCAGGTCGTCGACGGAGATCGAAACGGCGGCCTGGGTGGCGTAGTGGAAGCCGAGATCCTTGAGCTCATCAGCCAGTGAGGCCGTAGCAGCCGTGCCGTGGTGCTTGTAGGCCCAAGCGACCAGATTGCGCAGCGCCTTCTTGTCGATGATGCGGTTGCGGAAGGGTGGCGCCTGCTTGCTAAGCGCCTTGCTCGCCTTTAGTGCTGCAGCAGCTGCAATTTCGAGAGCGGCTGCCTCAGCGGCCTTCTTGGCGCTCTTCTTGGTGGTTTTCTTAGCGGGTGTGGCTGTCATGGCTGCGCGCAGTTGATAGACGTAAGAGGAAGGAAAACGGAAACCCGGAACCTTTAATCCGGAACGGCCGTCAGGTCGCAGCCACGGCGTCGATGATCGTGTGGTTGATCACGACGCGTCCAACGGTGGTGAGCAGGTAGCGGCTGATAAGGGCGCCATCTTCATCAAAGCGATCGCGGCGGAACAGCCACTGCTCGATGCGAGTGCCGTCGCTGAGGGTTTCTTCTTTTTGGGGCTGCTTGTCCTCGTCGTCGTTCTCCACCTCGCCGCTGAAACGCACCCAGATCCAATCGTGGAGGTGAAGGTGCTTCTCCTCATAGGCATCAATCACATCGTCGAGGTTGGCGAAGGTCTTGGCCCGGTCGCCAAATTCAGGCTTGATGGCTCCAGGCTTTTCGGCCGTGAGGTAATAAGCGCCAAGAACCATGTCCTGGGACGGGGTGATGATCGGCTCGCCAGTGGCAGGCGAAAGGATGTTATTGCTCGCCAGCATCAACATGCGGGCCTCAGTTTGAGCTTCGATCGCCAGCGGCACGTGCACGGCCATCTGGTCACCGTCAAAGTCGGCGTTGAAGGCCGGACACACCAGGGGGTGCAGCTGGATGGCGCGACCATCAACCAATATGGGCTCAAAGGCCTGGATGCCAAGACGGTGCAGGGTCGGAGCTCGGTTCAGCAGGATCGGATGACCTTCGATCACCTCCTGAAGCACCTGCATAACTTCATCGTCGGCGCGCTGAATCAACTTCTTAGCGGCCTTGATGTTGTTGACGATGTTCTGGCGGATCAGGCGATGAATCACGAACGGCTGGAACAACTCGATCGCCATCTCCTTAGGCAGGCCGCACTGGTGCATCTTCAGCTTCGGACCCACCACGATCACGGAACGACCGGAGTAGTCGACCCGCTTACCAAGCAGGTTTTGACGGAAGCGGCCCTGCTTACCCTCGATGATGTCACTCAGCGACTTCAGAGCTCGGTTGTTGGCGCCCACCACGGTGCGACCACGGCGGCCGTTGTCGATTAGGGCGTCTACCGCCTCCTGCAGCATCCGCTTCTCGTTGCGAACGATGATTTCAGGAGCCAGGATCTCCTGCAAACGGGCCAACCGGTTATTCCGGTTGATGACGCGGCGGTAGAGATCGTTGAGGTCTGAGGTGGCGAAGCGGCCGCCATCGAGCTGCACCATCGGGCGCAGGTCGGGCGGAATCACCGGGATCACATCGAGCACCATCCAGTCGGGACGGGCACCAGTGGCGATGAAGTTGTCGATCACGCGCAGGCGCTTGATCAGCTTGGCGCGCTTTTGCCCCTTGCTGGCGGCAATGTCCCCACGCAGCTGCTCAGCGGTCTCGTTGAGTTCAAGATCTTCCAGCAGTTGCTTCAAGGCCTCGGCGCCGATGCCCACTACGGGCTCATTCTCAATATCCGAATCCTCGGCATAGATCTGGTCCTCAATCTCCAGCCACTCATCTTCCGTAAGAAGTTGCTTGTAGGTGAGGTCTTTGTGGTCGCCCGGATCGAGCACCACGTAGCAGTTGAAGTAAACAATCTGCTCCACATCCCGCAGGGGCATGTCGAGCAGGATCGCTACATAGCTGGGAATGCCCTTGAGATACCAAACATGGGATACGGGGGCAGCCAGCTTGATGAAACCCATGCGGTGGCGGCGCACCCGGCTCTCCGTCACCTCCACACCACAGCGCTCGCAGACGATGCCGCGGTGACGCACCCTTTTGTACTTGCCGCAGTGGCACTCCCAGTCCTTGGACGGGCCAAAGATCTTCTCGCAGAAGAGCCCGTCCATCTCGGGCTTCAGCGTGCGGTAGTTGATGGTTTCGGGCTTGGTTACCTCACCCACCACTTGACCGTTGGGCAGCGTGCGCTGCCCCCACTGCATGATCCGCTCCGGCGACGCCAAGGTGATCTTGACGTAGTCGAAGTGGTTTTCAGTGCGGAGGTTGCTGTTGGACATCGGCTTGCAGCTCGCGGAGATCGAGAAAGGAATGGGAGGCACGGCTTCGCCCGCTGGAGGAGCGATCCGCGATCAATCAGCGATCAGTCGTCGTCATAGTCCGCGACGCCGAGGGATTCGTAGGTGGGGCGGCTGGGGGTACTGCGGCGGGGGTTGACGTCCTGCATCAGATCCACTTCTTCGCCGGCGTCGGTATAGACGGCGATGTCTAGACCCAGCGACTGAAGCTCGCGCATCAGCACCTTGAAAGACTCCGGCGTGCCAGGACGGGGAATCGGCTTGCCTTTAACGATGGCGTTGAGGGCCTCGTTGCGACCCTGCATGTCATCGGACTTGACGGTGAGCAGTTCCTGCAGGGTGTAGGCGGCGCCATAGGCCTCAAGAGCCCAGACCTCCATCTCACCGAGACGCTGGCCGCCCTGCTGGGCCTTGCCGCCCAAGGGCTGCTGGGTAACCAGGGAGTAGGGGCCGGTGGAGCGGGCGTGGATCTTGTCGTCCACCAGGTGAACCAGCTTGAGGATGTGGGCGTACCCAACAGTCACGGGCTGGTCAAAAGGCTCACCGCTGCGGCCGTCGATCAACTGAATCTTGCCTGGGTTATCGGGGTTGTAGACCCATTCCTTGCCGGGCAATTTGGCGGCTTCCTCGAGGTAAGCCTGCACGGTCTGTTTCGACTTTTCAGCGCCGTGCATCTCGTCAAATGGCACCACCTTGACCCGGCAGTCGAGGTGGGAAGACGCCCAACCCATCAGGCACTCGAACACCTGGCCCACATTCATGCGGCTCGGTACCCCTAGGGGGTTGAGCACGATATCGATGGGGGTGCCATCGGGCAGGTAGGGCATGTCCTGCTGGGGCAGGATCCGGCTGATGATGCCTTTGTTGCCGTGGCGGCCGGCCATCTTGTCGCCAACCTGAATCTTGCGGCGCTGGGCCACATAGACCCGCACAACCATGTTGGCGCCGGGCGGCAGTTCGTCGCCCTGCTCGCGGGTGTAAATGCGCACGTCCACAACCCGACCCCTTTCAGTGCCAGGCACTCGCAGGGAGTTGTCACGGACGTCGCGGGCCTTCTCGCCGAAGATTGCACGCAGCAGCTTCTCTTCGGGGGGTTGGTCGGATTCACCCTTGGGGGTCACCTTGCCCACCAGGATGTCGCCGCTTTCGACGTAGGCGCCGATGCGGATAATTCCCATCTCGTCGAGGTGGCCCAGGCTCTCCTCAGCCACATTAGGGATCTCCCGCGTGATCTCCTCAGGCCCAAGCTTGGTCTGACGGGCTTCGATCTCGTACTTCTCGATGTGAACCGAGGTGTATAGATCGTCATGCACGAGACGATCGCTCAGCAGGATCGCGTCCTCATAGTTGTAGCCCTCCCAGGGCATGTAGGCGATCAGCACGTTTTGCCCCAGGGCGATCTCGCCGCCCTCGCAGGCAGAACCATCGGCCAGCACTTGACCGGCAATCACCGGATCGCCCTGGCGAACGATTGGTCGCTGGTTGAGGCAGGTGTCCTGGTTGGAGCGCTGGTACTTCTGTAGGTGGTGCACATGGTCGGTGCCCTGCTCATCGCGAATCACGATGGCTGTGGCATCGACAAAGGTGACCGTGCCATTGACCCGGGTGATCGGCACCATGCCGGAGTCGCGGGCCACCTGGGTTTCCAGACCGGTACCCACCAAGGGACGCTCTGGCCGCAGCAGGGGCACGGCCTGGCGCTGCATGTTCGATCCCATTAGGGCCCGGTTGGCGTCGTCATGCTCCAGGAAGGGGATCAAGGAGGTAGCTACCGAGATCACCTGCACCGGCGAAAGCTGGACGTAATCGACCTGCTCAGGGGGCACCTTCTCAAAGTCCTGGCGATAGCGCACAGGCACCAGATCTGCGGTGATGTAGCCATCGGAGTTGGTGGGCACGTCGCCAGGGGCTACGCGGCACTCATCCTCGATATCAGCAGAAATGTAAATGGGATCACCGCTCTTATGGACTATGCCCTCTTCCACCCTCCAGAACGGCGTCTCGATGAAGCCGTACTCATTGACTCGGGCGTGGGTAGCCAGGGAGCCAATTAAGCCTGCATTTGGTCCTTCCGGTGTCTCGATCGGGCAGATGCGCCCGTAGTGGGACGGGTGGATGTCGCGAACCGCAAAGCCGGCCCGTTCGCGGGTCAAACCGCCTGGGCCCAAGGCGCTGATCCGGCGCTTGTGGGTTAGCTCCGCCAGCGGGTTGGTCTGGTCCATAAACTGACTCAGCTGGCTGGAGCCAAAGAACTCCTTGATCGCCGCCACTAGGGGCTTGGGGTTCACCAGCTGGGCAGGGGTAAGCGATTCGGTTTCACCGACCGTCATGCGCTCTTTGATGATGCGCTCGAGCCGGTTGAGACCGACCCGGACCTGGTTTTGCAGCAGCTCTCCCACTGAGCGCACCCGGCGATTGCCGAGGTGGTCGATGTCATCGAGGCTGGCGCCGCCCACATCGAGCTCGAGATTGATCAAGTAGTCGATGGTGCTGAGCACGTCCTCAGGGGTGAGGGTGCGCACCGCATCGGGGATGGTGAGGCGAAGCTTTTTATTGATCTTGTAACGACCGACGCGACCTAGGTCGTAGCGCTTGGCATCGAAGAAGCGGCTGTGCAGCAGGGTCTGGCCGCCGCTGACAGAGGGAGGCTCACCTGGACGCAGCTTTTTGTAGAGCTCAAGCAGAGCTTGATCTTCGGAAGAAATGCCCTCGTCGTTGGCCGACTCGATCGACTTCTGATAGTACTCGGGATGGCGAAGTTTATCGAGCACGTCGTTGTCAGACAGGCCGATAGCCCGCATTAAAACGTGGGCGTTGATCTTGCGCGTCTTGTCAACACGAACGTGCAGCAGGTCGTTTTTATCAGTTTCAAACTTCAACCAGGCACCCCGGTTAGGGATCAGGCTGGCGTTGAAGGTTTTACGGCCGTTTTTATCCTGTTCGTCCTTGAAATAGACGCCAGGTGAGCGCACAATCTGGTTGACGATTACCCGCTCGGCACCGTTGATGATGAAGGTGCCTCGCTCGGTCATCAAGGGCAGCTCGCCGATGAAAACCTCTTGCTCCTTGATCTCCCCTGTCTCCTTATTAACCAGGCGACAGGTGACATACATCTGGGATGCAAAGGTCGCGTCACGACGCTTTGCTTCTTCAACGTCGTGACGTGGGCGCTTCAGGCGGTACTCGCTACCGATGAAGTGCAGCTCAAGCTTGCCGGTGTAGTCAGTAATCGGCGAAAAGCTCTCGAGCTCTTCGATCAGGCCCTTCTCCAGGAACCATTTGAAGCTCGCGCGCTGCACCTCCACCAAATCGGGGAGGTAAGTGGCGGTCTTGGCGACCTGGATCGCGCTGCTCATGCGGTGAACCTGCAGGAACGGGTGGATAAGGACTGGGCAGTGGAACGCATCTGACGCCGATCACCGCTGACTTGAATGCTCCGCAACCGACCACACAAACAGCCGCTCCCCTCGTAGGGAACGGCTGCCCGCGGGGGCATGCTTAACGGGGTCGCTTCAAGAATGCAGACGTCGACAACAAGCAGCGCTTCCGCTTCCAGACCAATAAAACATCATACATTGTGAAGCGGCAGTCCGAACAGCCTTGCCGCGTTGGAACTGCTGGTATGAGCCACTTCTGTGAGGGTTTGCCCACGCAAATCAGCGACCCGGGCTGCCACCGCCGCCACAAAAGCCGGTTCGTTGCGCTTGCCGCGGCGGGGCACCGGCGCCAAGAAGGGGCAATCAGTTTCCACTAGGTAGCGATCGGCAGGCACCTGGCGGGCGCAGGCATGGGTGGCTTCAGCCTTGGGAAAAGTCACCGTGCCGCTAAAGCTGATGAAGAAACCGAGCTCTAAGAAACCAGCCATCTCTCCAGGATCTCCGCCCCAGCAATGCATCACCCCACGAGGGCAGCCACCTAAGGAGGCCCGTTGCCTCAGCAAGGTCAACATCGGCTCGGCAGCGTCGCGGCAATGGACGATCACAGGCAGGTCTAGCTCCACTGCCAAATCAAGCTGGGGCTCGAGCATGGCCAGCTGGGCAGCCAGATTCTGCTCACGGAACAGATCGAGGCCGAGTTCTCCGATCGCCACAACCCTGCTATCAGCCTGGGCGGCTTGACGCAAAGTCTCTGGCGTGTCGGGCTGCCAATGCTCGGTATCGAGCGGATGGACCCCTACGGAGTAGCGCAACTCTTCAAAACGATCTGCCAAGGCGCGAATCGCTGGAATTTCCCCAGGCTCAACGCAGGCATGCACCAGGGAACGAACTCCAGCATCGCGCCAGCGCTGGGCCACTTCCTCCAGATCGTCGTCGAAATTGCGAAAAACGATGTGGCAGTGGCTGTCAACCAAAACGGGCAAACCCGATTCAGTCGCTGCTGGCGAGGCAATCACGGACGGGACCTGGTTCAGGCTTGGGCGGCTGCGGCCGGCGCGGTCACCTTCTTCACAGCAGCACTGATGCGCGACTTCTGGTGGGCTCCAGTGTTGCGGTGCAGCACACCCACCTTCACAGCCTTATCAATCTTGCTGAAAGCAGCGTTCATGGTGGTTTGAACAGCTGTCTTTGCGTCTTCACCAGGGGTCTGAGAGTAGGCGCTGCAAGCGGTGAAGCAGCGCTTCATCAAGGTGCGCAGGGCCGACTTGTAGGTGCGGTTGCGAAGACGGTTGCGCTCGGCAACCTCAATGCGCTTCTTCGATGAGGTGTTATTGGCCACAGGCGGACGGACGCTGGATCAGAGAAAGTAGATCCTACCGCCAGACCCTCCTAAGAACCCTCACCGCCCGCAAGAGCTGTGCCGGCCTAACTTGACAATCTCGTAACCCTGAGCCGTTCCGTGGTCGCAACGCCTGTTGCCCTATCGATCAGCTGCCTGCGCGATGACGGTTCAAACGCCGCCGCTGATCGACTGGCAACCATCGCCGAACGCACCAGTGGCGGGCGCCTGCGCGAGGAGATGGTTCGGGTCGAGGAGATCCTCTCCAGGGTGCAAGCGGAAGGCGATGCCGCCCTGATGGAGCTCACCGAACGCTTTGATGGCGTGCGCCCCGATCCCCTGCGGATTCCGCCACAGCGGCTGGCTGACGCCTGGCAAGCCACACCGGCGTCCCTAAAGGACGCCCTGCGCCTGGCGCACCAGCGAATCCTCTCTTTCCACCAGCATCAACTGCCGGCCGACCTGGCCGTCACCGGTCCCCATGGCGAACTGTTGGGCCGGCGCTGGCGGCCGGTGCAGCGGGCTGGCCTTTACGTGCCTGGGGGACGGGCTTCGTACCCCAGCACCGTGCTGATGAATGCGGTGCCGGCGCGGGTAGCCGGGGTGCAGCGGCTCGTAATGGTGACGCCCCCAGGCCCCGGCGGCGAACCCCATGAAACCGTGCTGGCGGCCGCCCACCTGGCCGGGGTCGAGGAGGTGTATCGGGTTGGGGGCGCCCAGGCGATCGGCGCCCTTGCCTTCGGTACCGCCACCATTCCCCGGGTCGACGTGATCAGCGGCCCTGGCAACCTCTACGTAACCCTGGCCAAAAAAGCGGTCTACGGCCGCGTGGCAATCGATTCGCTGGCAGGCCCCAGTGAGGTGCTGGTGATCGCCGACCACAGCGCCAGGGCAGACCAAGTAGCCGCCGACCTGCTGGCCCAGGCCGAGCACGACCCCCTGGCCGCCGCCATCCTGCTGACCACCAGCCCGGAGCTGGCCGCCGCCATGCCAGCAGCCCTGGCGGCCCAACTTGAAAACCACCCCAGGGCTGAAATCACCCGCACCGCCCTCAAAGACTGGGGGCTGATCGTGCTCTGCGACAGCCTTGGCCGCGCCGCCCAACTCAGCGACTGCTTCGCCCCCGAACATCTGGAGCTGCTGGTGGAAGACCCCGAAATCCTGGCCGAACAGATCCAGCACGCCGGCGCCATCTTTATGGGTCCATACACCCCCGAGGCCGTCGGCGACTACCTAGCGGGCCCCAACCACACCCTGCCCACCGCGGGCACGGCCCGCTTCGCCGGGGCCCTGAGCGTGGAGACCTTTATGCGCCACACCAGCCTGATCCGCTTTAACCGGGAGGCCCTGGAGGCCACCGGGTCCGCGGTGATCACCCTGGCCGAAAGCGAGGGGCTCCACAGTCACGCCGAGTCCGTCAAGCGCAGGCTGAACTGAGATGGGGGAGTTTGCCTCGCCATGGTGACGTTTCACTCCACCCGGCTGGAACGCACCACCACGGCCAACATCAGCTGCGACGACATCAGCGCCGACCTGCAAGCCTTCGTGGATGCCACCGGGATCAGCAATGGTCTGCTGGTGGCCGCCGGCCAGCACACCACCACCGCCCTGGTAGTGAACGAGGCCGAGGAACGGTTGCTCGGCGACATCGAGCGCCATTTCCTGGCTCTGACGCCCCCCGACCGGGCTTACGCCCACAACGACCTGCACCTGCGGCCGGGCATTCCCGCCGATGAGCCGCGCAACGCCCATGCCCACCTGATCGCCCTGAAGCTGGGCAACCACCTCACCCTGCCGGTCGTGGACGGCCGCTTGGGCCTGGGCCGCTACCAGGCCGTGCTGCTGGTGGAATTGGATGGCCCCCGTCAGCGCCAGGTGCTGCTGCAGCTGTGCGGAGACGGGAGCGGGGTTGGGGGCTGAGCCTCAGCGCTTGACCAGATCACGCACCCGGGGCTCGCCGTCCACGATCTCGCCCACCAGCACCTGGTCGGTGATGTTCACGAATAGGCCGTTCTCCAAAACGCCCGGCAAGTTGTTGATCGCAGCCTCTAGTTCCGCCGGATCGCTGATGCCTGCGGCGAATTTCACATCCAACACGAGATTGCCCTGGTCGGTGACCACCGGGCCCGCCTTTTTTACGGCCATGCGCAACTGGGCATCGCCACCCATCTCTGCTAGCTGGGCCTGCACCTGACGCCAGGCACCAGGAAGAACCTCTACGGGCAACAGAAAGCTGAGATTCAAGGTGTCGACGAGCTTGGTGGAATCCACCACCACCACAAAGCGCTCGGCCCGCACTGCTACCAACTTCTCCTGAACGTGGCAGGCACCACCGCCCTTGATCAATTGAAAAGCGGGATCCACCTCATCTGCGCCATCAATTGCAAGATCGATTCGCTCAATTGCATTAAGGCTCCTGAGCGGAATGCCGAGCTCAGCTGCCAGCACCTCGCCTTGGAAGGAGGTGGTGACACCCACCACATCGCTGAGTTCACCGCTTTTGAGCTTGGCGCCGAGGGCCTGAATCATTAGGGCTGCTGTAGAGCCGGAACCCAGGCCGACCACCATGCCGCTCTGAATCTGCTCAGTGGCCGCAGCAGCCACTGCCTGCTTCATCCGGTCCTGCAGATCCGACATTCAATATTCCTGAATCGGTCGCGACCGTAGCAGTGCTCAACCGGAGTGGGGCAAGGCCGCCGGCTTGATCATCAGGCTGAGTTCGCGTTGACCCCGAACCACCGTGAGCGCCAGGGGCTCGCCAACGCTGCTGCGCTCAACACGCTCCAGCAGGCTCGCCGGATCGGGCACGGGCTGGTCTGCCACAGCCACCACCAGGTCACCACGGCGCAGGCCAGCCGTTTCCGCCGGACTAGCGGGCAGCACCCGTTGCACTAAGGCACCATCCCGCTCTGGCAGCTGCAGCAGAGCCTCGGGATCACGATTGTTGTCCCGAGCGCGGCGGGCAGTGAGCGGCACGAGCTGCAAGCCCAGATAGGGGTGGATCACGTGGGCGCCGCTGCTGAGCTGGCTGGCCACACCTCGGGCCAAGTTGATAGGGATCGCAAATCCCAACCCTGCGCCTGGTCCAGAGCGCACCAGGGTATTGATACCGATCACCTCGCCACTGGCGTTGATAAGCGGACCACCTGAATTGCCTGGATTGATTGCCGCATCGGTTTGGATCAGATCGAGACGCTTATCGGAGAAGCCCAGGCTGTTGATGTTGCGGTGCAGGCTCGAAACGATGCCCAGGGTCACGGTGCGCTCAAGCCCATAGGGGCTGCCCATGGCTATGGCCCAATCGCCCACCTCCAGGGCCTCGGAGTCGCCCAGGCGGGCGGAGCGCAAATCCCGCGGACCGGAGATTTTGACCACGGCCAGATCGGTAACCGAATCGGCGCCCACCACCGCACCGTCCACATGGCGCCCATCGGCCAAGGTGACCTCAACGCTGTCGACCTGATCGACCACGTGGGCGTTAGTGAGCACCAGGCCCTTGGCAGCATCGATTACGACGCCAGACCCCTGCCCCCGCTCTCGCATGCTGCCGGAGGGATCGCCAAATAGATCGCGCAGCAAAGGATCGAGCAGGGCGGGATCAAATGCTTGGCGAGCCACCTCGCGCTCGGTGTCGATCCGCACCACCGCTGGCGCCACTGCCCGAGCTGCCTCGGCCACAAAGCTGTGGGGAATGGCCTGGGCAATGGGGTCGACCGCAGGGTCCAGAGCTAGGGCAGCAGCGCTGAAAGATCCAAGTCCCAGGACTAAGCCGAGGCCGACCGTCCAAACCAGCCTGACTAGGGACAAGCTCGCCCCCAACACCCACTTCATCGACGTTTTTTGACGCATGGCTATGAGGCTAGGGAGCCCATCAAGGCGGCAGGGAATGGGGATAGGGGCAGGCAGGCGGTTGCAACGGCCTAAATTGAATCGAGATCGCACAGCGGCAATGGCAGTAATTCCCCCAGGCACGCGTCAGCGATGCAGCCTTTGCCAGGTGGAAATCCAGGGCATGGTTGGCGGCAACGACTTAGTCCACTTCAGCCAGGGAGGCCCCGGCACCCGGGCAAAGCTCTGGGCACGGGTATGCCAATACCTGCGAACCGGGGAGCAGCAGGCCCAGTGCCTAAATCAGGACGCCAGCCAAAGGGGCACCGTCCAACAAAGCGATTACTTCGCCGAAGCCCCGATCATCGAAATACCTCCGGCGGCGGCGCCTGGCCCCTGAGCCGTCCATCCCCTAGGGTGAATGCTTGCCCGGCGGGCATACCCTCCAGTCACGGTTTGGCGCCTCGCTGAGCATTCAGCGCTTCGCTAAGGGTTCAGTTTTTTACTGAACAGCTGTGGTTTGCAGGGCAGTTTTAGTACTGCACAAGCCGGCGGGCCGCCTGCCCCCAGCTTCCCCGCCCCATTGCCCCACCCTCTCCTGCCAGATCTGGAGCGCCTAGCCCAAGCGGCTGTGGTTGCTACTGGCTTTGAGCTCAAAGGAGTGCATGTCTTCACCCATCGCATCCCCATGACGGTGCAGGTGCTGGTGCAGCGAGCTGATGGCAGTGACATAAACCTGGATGAGTGCGCTTCCCTTAGTGCACCGCTGGCCGAGGCGATCGAGGCAGCCGAGCTGCTTGGTGATGCTTATGTGCTGGAGGTCAGCAGCCCTGGCGTCAGCGACGACCTGCGCGACGATCGGGATTTCCGCTCATTTCGCGGATTTCCCGTTGTCGTGCTCTGCCGTGACAACCAAGGGCTCGACGTGCGGCGCGAAGGGCTCCTCCTAGAGCGCGATGCGACGGATGTTCACATCAACATCCGCGGCCGCACTCAGCGCATCCCCCGAGACTCCGTGATCAGCGTCTGCCTGGTCACCCCATCCGAGTCCGACTGACCTTTCCCTGACCATTTCTCACCCCTGATCCATGGCCCTGGTTCTGCTCCCCGGTCTGAATAACCTGATCGAGGACATCAGCGACGAGAAGAAACTTGCGCCCGCCGTGGTGGAGGCTGCCCTGCGGGAAGCCCTGCTCAAGGGCTACGAGCGCTACCGCCGCACCCTCTACCTCGGGATCAGCGAAGACCCCTTCGAAGAGGACTACTTCTCCAACTTCGATGTGGGTTTGGACCTGGAGGAGGAGGGATACCGAGTTCTGGCCTCGAAGATAATTGTTGAGGAAGTTGAGAGCGAAGACCACCAGATCGCCCTTGCTGAAGTGCAGCAGGTTGCCGATGACGCCCAGATCGGCGACACGGTGGTGCTGGATGTCACCCCGGAGAAAGACGACTTCGGCCGCATGGCCGCCGCCACCACCAAGCAGGTGCTGGCTCAGAAGCTGCGTGACCAGCAGCGCCGCATGATCCAAGAGGAGTTCGCCGACCTGGAAGATCCCGTGCTCACCGCTCGGGTGATCCGCTTCGAGCGCCAAAGCGTGATCATGGCCGTGAGTTCTGGCCTGGGTCGCCCCGAGGTCGAGGCCGAGCTGCCCCGCCGCGACCAGCTGCCGAACGACAACTACAGGGCAAATGCCACCTTCAAGGTGTTCCTCAAGGAAGTGAGCGAGGTGGCGCGGCGCGGCCCCCAGCTATTCGTTAGTCGCTCCAACGCGGGCCTGGTGGTCTATTTGTTCGAAAATGAAGTTCCCGAGATCCAGGAGGGTTCGGTCCGAATCGTCGCCGTAGCAAGGGAAGCCAATCCCCCTTCCCGCTCAGTCGGCCCGCGCACCAAGGTGGCCGTCGACTCAGTGGAGCGCGAAGTTGATCCAGTGGGTGCCTGCATTGGCGCCCGCGGCTCCCGAATTCAGCAAGTGGTCAACGAGCTGCGTGGCGAGAAAATCGACGTGATTCGCTGGTCGCCCGACCCGGGCCAGTACATCGCCAACTCCCTCAGCCCGGCAAGGGTTGAGATGGTGCGCTTGGTCGACCCTGAAGGCCAGCACGCCCACGTGCTGGTTCCCTCCGATCAGCTCAGCCTCGCCATTGGCCGCGAAGGCCAGAACGTGCGTCTAGCCGCCCGCCTTACCGGCTGGAAGCTCGACATCAAAAACGCCGGCGAATACGACCAGGCCTCGGAAGATGCAGTGGTAGCTGAGCTGATTGCCCAGCGGCAAGAGGAGGAGGCTCTTCAGGCCGAAGCCGAAGCCCGCCTCGAAATCGAACAGGCCGCCCGGGCCGAGGAAGATGCCCGTCTGCGGGAGCTATATCCGCTGCCAGAAGACGAAGCCGATTACTACGAGGAAGAGGAGGTGGCCGAGGCCGAATACGAGCCCGCTCCAGAGGAGGCGCCCCAGGCAACCGAGGCAGATGCCCGGTGAGTCGCCGTGCCGTGCTTCGGCGCTGTGTTGCCTGCCGCGCGCTGCTGGATCGCCAGCAGCTTTGGCGGGTAATTCGGCTGGCCGAAGGGGGACTCGGGTTGGATCAGGGCATGGGCCGTTCGGCCTATCTCTGCCCTAACCAGGCGTGTCTAGAAGAGGCGAAACGACGTAAGCGTCTGCAGCGGGCCCTGCGCTGCCAGGTTGCAGATGCAATTGTCGAAACGCTGGAAAAGCGCCTGACCCCAGGCGCCGATCTCGCCTCTGAGGCAAGATGAACATTGGCCGCAGCGCGCGTGCGGCCTGGTGTGCCCCTCGGCCCCGCATGGCGGCCCTTGGGCCCCGACCCATGGAGACCTGAATGACCAGCAGCGGCAAAGTCAGAATTTATGAGCTGTCCCGGGACTTAGGCCTGGAGAACAAGGACGTGCTCGACGCCGCCGAGAAGCTGGGGGTTGCGGCAAAGAGCCATAGCAGCTCTATCAGCGACGACGAAGCGACACGGATTCGCTCCTTGATCGAGGGCGGCTCGAACGGCAGCAAGGCGGCGGCGCCGGCCTCTGCAGCTCCACCAAAAGCGATCCTCTCCGTCAAAAAGGCTGAGACCGCCCCTGTCCCATCGCCCGCCCCTCCCCAGCCAGCCACCAGCCCCCGGCCGGTCGCTCCGGCGGCAGCCAAGCCGGTCATGCCACCGGCCCGTCCTGCCGCAGCTCCTGCGGGTAAGCCAGCCCAGCCCAACAAGCCGCCCTTGGCAAGCCAGCCACCCCTGGCCTCCAAGCCACAGGTCGTTGCCAAGCCACAAGTGGTTGCCAAGCCCCAGCTGGTCTCTAAGCAGCCAGAGGCTGCCAAACAGCCTGAGCTTGTAAAACCATCAGAACTTGTAAAACAGCCAGCGGCTGCCAGCAAGCCCACTTTGGTGAGCAAGCCACCGGCACCGAGCAAGCCGCCAGCACCAGCCAGGCCCGCCGCTGCTGCGCCCAGCAAGCCTGTGGTGATTGCATCCAAACCAGCTCGCCCCGCCACCCCAGCCCCGTCCCGCCCGGCCCCTGCAGCCCCGGCACCAGCTGCGAGCCGCAAACCGGAATTGCCGATGCGGCCAGCGCCCGGCAAGCCCCAGCTGGTAGGTAGGCCCATCAGCACCCCTGCGGGCACCACCAGCAGCCGCCCGGCTCCGCCTGCAGGCAGGGCGCCCCTGAGTCAGCGTCCCGCCAGCCCCCAACGCGCTGGAGTGCCAGCTCCAACCCGTCCCGGCCAGCCTGGAGCTGGGGGCCGTCCTGGCCCAACCCCATTGGAGCTTGTCGGCAAGCCGATGCGCCGCGATAGCGCAGCCCCTGGAGCACCTACTGGCCTGGGAGCTCCAGGTCGCCCGGCTGCACCTGGCCGTCCGGGTATGCCAGCCGGCATGCGCAAGCCCATGGCTCCTGGCGAGCTGATGCAGCTCCAGAAGCCCTCCGGCCGCCCCACAGCTCCGCCGCCGCGGCGCCCCGGCGACCGCAGCGAAGCCCCAGCAGGTGCACCCAGCAGCCCAGGTGGCACCCCGGAACTGGTGCGACCTAGCGCAACCCCGCCAGCAGCCCCCAGAAGGCCTGGCTTCCGGGCGCCAACTCCCGCTGGTGCAGCCGGACGCCCCCGTCGCCCTGACTGGGACGACAGCGCCAAACTGGAGGCCCTGCGCAGCCGCACGCCGCAAAAGCAGCGCACCAAGGTTCACATCATCGGCGAAAACGATGATGCGCTCACGGCTGAAACCGGTGGCTACGCCGGTGAACAGGAGGCCTATGTGCTGCAGGCCAGCCTGGCCCGCCCGGCCAAGCCCCGCACCGCACCCGCCCCTGCCGCCAAGCCCATGGCGGCGATGCGCAAGCGCAAGAAGGAAACCACCCGCCAGCGGCAGCGCCGCCGGGCCATGGAACTGCGGGCAACCCGCGAGGCCAAGGCTGTTCGGCCCGAAATGCTGATCGTGCCGGAGGGCAACCTCTCCGTGCAGGAGCTGGCCGAAAAGCTCGGCGTGGAAAGCTCCGAGATCATCAAGAGCCTCTTCTTCAAGGGCGTCATCGCCACGGTGACCCAGAGCCTTGATCTCTCCACAATCGAAGCGGTGGCCGAGGAATTCGGCGTACCGGTACTCGAAGACGACGTCGAGGCAGCGGCCGCCAAGACGGTCGAAATGATCGAGGAAAGCGATCGCGCCCACCTGATCCGTCGCCCACCCGTGGTGACCGTGATGGGACACGTCGACCACGGCAAGACCAGCCTGCTGGACGCAATCCGCAAAACC
Source organism: Cyanobium sp. WKJ7-Wakatipu (assembly GCF_024345355.1). Classification (NCBI taxonomy): domain Bacteria; kingdom Bacillati; phylum Cyanobacteriota; class Cyanophyceae; order Synechococcales; family Prochlorococcaceae; genus Cyanobium; species Cyanobium sp. WKJ7-Wakatipu. Next base: position 3,420 of record NZ_JAGQAY010000009.1, on the reverse strand, counting down.
AGGGTTGCAGCGGGCGAAGCCGGCGGCATCACCCAGCACATCGGCGCCTATCAAGTGGAGATCCCCCACGCAGGCGAACAACGCAAGATCACCTTCCTAGACACCCCGGGCCACGAGGCATTCACAGCCATGCGGGCCCGCGGTACCAAGGTCACAGACGTGGCTGTGCTGGTAGTGGCAGCCGATGATGGTGTTCGGCCCCAGACCCTGGAAGCCATAAGCCATGCCCGGGCCGCCAAGGTGCCGATTGTGGTGGCGATCAACAAGATCGACAAGGAAGGCGCCTCCCCCGACCGGGTCAAACAGGAGCTCTCCGGCCTCGAACTGGTGGCGGAAGACTGGGGTGGCGACACGGTGATGGTGCCTGTGAGCGCCCTCAAGGGTGAGAACGTCGACAAATTGCTGGAGATGATCCTGCTGGTCACCGAGGTGGAAGACCTCCAGGCCAACCCGGACCGCATGGCTCGGGGCACCGTGATCGAGGCTCACCTCGACAAGGCCAAGGGTCCTGTTGCCACCTTGCTGATTCAGAACGGCACCCTCAAAGCTGGTGACGTGCTGGCGGCTGGCCCGGTACTGGGCAAGGTGCGAGCCATGGTGGATGACACCGGCAAGCGGGTTAAGGAGGCAGGTCCTTCCTATGCCGTTGAAGCCCTCGGCTTCAGCGAAGTCCCAACCGCCGGCGACGAATTTGAGGTCTATCCAGATGAGAAGACCGCCCGCTCGGTGGTGGGCGACCGCGCCAACGAGGCACGGGCCACCCGTCTTGCCCAGCAAATGGCTTCACGCCGGGTTTCCCTGGCCTCGATGTCGGGCCAGGCCAGCGAGGGCGAGCTCAAGGAGCTCAACTTGATCCTCAAAGCAGACGTGCAGGGCTCCGTGGAAGCAATTCTCGGCTCCCTGGAGCAGCTCCCTCAGGGCGAGGTGCAGGTGCGGGTGCTGCTCTCCGCACCGGGCGAGATCACCGAAACCGACGTCGATCTAGCAGCCGCCTCCGGCGCCGTGATCGTTGGCTTCAACACCTCCATGGCCCCTGGCGCCAAACGCGCCTCCGATGCCACCGGCGTCGACGTGCGCGACTACGACGTCATCTACAAGCTGCTGGAAGACATCCAGATGGCTATGGAAGGCCTGCTGGAGCCGGAGTTGGTGGAGGAGTCCCTCGGCGAAGCTGAGGTGCGCGCCGTATTCACCATTGGCCGCAGTGCCGTGGCTGGTTGCTATGTGACCAGCGGCAAGCTGCAACGCAACTGCAAAGTGCGGGTATGGCGCGGCAAGGAGAAGGTGTTCGAGGGCGACCTCGACTCCCTGCGTCGCAACAAGGACGACGTCAAGGAAGTTGCTACCGGCTTCGAGTGCGGCATCGGCACCGACCGCTACACCGGCTGGCAGGAAGGGGATCGGGTGGAGGCGTTCAAACTGGCCACCCAGCGCCGAACCCTCACCATCTGACCTCCGTGAACCCCCGCAGCGAGCCCCTGCTCTGGCTCCAGCTGGTGGCCCTTGGGGCCGTGCCACTGGAGCTTCTGGGGTTGGTACTTGTGCTGGCGGGGGCTGATCCTGGCCCCCTGCCTGGGCTGGAGCGGATGCTGGCCTGGGCAATCGGCGCCCTAGGGCCAGCAATCCTGCTCTGGCAGCGCCCAGCCGACGTTTGCTCTTTGCTGGTAATTCAGGTACCAATCAAAGCCAGGAGCGGGGCCCAGCTCAGCTTGGCGGCACTGCAGAGCAGCCTGGTGCTCAAGCTCCTGATGGCAGCTGGCGCTGCAGCCCTGCTGCCCCTTTTTTGGTGGATAGACCAGCACGCCGCCCTGGCCACACCGCTCTCCCCACTGGCCGCTAGCCCTCGCTTCGTGGGTCTGCTAGTGACCTGCCCGCTGCTAGCGGTAATCACCTGGCAGTGGCAACAACTGATCCAGGCAAGCGCCCTGCTAGTCCGCAACCCCGCCACGCTCCCTGAGCGTCCACCCCTGAGCCTGCAGCAGCTCGTCAGCCAGCGAATGTCCCTAGGGCTGCCCCTGTTGCTGCTGAACCCGCTTCTGACCACCCAGCCGGCTGCCAGGCAGTCAGCACCAGCCAAACCGGTAATTGACGACTTGCCTGCTGCTCCAGCGGCAGAGGCTCTCGTCCAACCTGAAGAGTCTTCAGTCGCCGACACGGTTCCGATCCAACCAGATGAGACTGCCGAACAAACTGAGCGCACCGACCTGGATCAGTAGGTCGGTTGAGGCAACTTCAGCTCCGCTTGCCAATCGCATTGCCATCGTTGCTAACCCCACAGCACCAGAAGCTGCCAAGGCCACCCAGAGACCGCGCCGCAGACCACGCCAGGGGGTACGAGCTTCTTGGAGCAACCTCGCCTTAAGGGCGGGATCAATTGAATCTGGCTTGGATCCCATCACTTACCCGTCCCATCAAGGCCAACCCCTGAATGCTAATTTCATTGAGCTGCCGGTGTAGCTCAGGGGTAGAGCAACTGATTCGTAATCAGTAGGTCGTCGGTTCAAATCCGATCACCGGCTTAAGAAATAAAATTAATAGTGACAGCCTGAGCACAGCTCATTATCGTCAGCGGGTTTCGACCTGCACTTGTTCAACAGCCTGGGCCAACTGCAGCAAACGGTGCTCGGGCGAACCCACCAGCTCAATTAACAACGGCGGGCTCTTTTTCGGCAAAATATCAAAGCGATCATCTCGATAAATCTCCTTAAAAATAGCGTCTACCTCGTCGCGGTAGGAATGATCGACCGGACGAATACCGTCATCCTCCATGGCCACCGGCCAATCATCAGACTGAGGCACGAAGGCCAAGATATCAAGACGATCTAAAGATTCCCTTGCCGCTGAGACCATTGACAGGACGAAGTCGTCATCAATATCAGTCGAACGCTGGTTTGCCGTGTACTGGGAATAGGCAATGTAATCAACTGGTGCCCTGTCAAAGATGACATGTTGGGCAGGCGTGGAATAGCGATTAAGACGGCTAATGCTGTAGTAAAGCTGAATCCCGTTATGCAATCGCGTGGAGGCATCGCGAAAAAGAATCTCATAGGGACCCCGCAAGCTAAGAACTCGATATGGCTCCTCCTCCCGTATGTATTCGCCATTAAGCGCAACCCAATCATTTACGACCGTGGACTTCCCGAGAGAATGGGATCCAGAAATAGCAATCCGCATGGCCGGCGCCAACTTGCGCCTTCAGGGTAGGGGCTGCTCTGATGGTTTTCCTATTTGCGGTTGATATTCATCCTGCCCACCAAGCCCCACCACCCAGGCAACAAAAAAGCTCCCTTATGCAAGGGAGCTTTTGGGATTCCGTATTACCCAGCCGTAGCTGGGCTGTTGACTATCAACCGATTGCAGGTGCGGTCAGTGCCACGGGGGTGGCAGTAGCTGCTGCAAGGTCAAGCGGGAAGTTGTGAG
>NZ_JAGQAY010000008.1:0-98479 GCF_024345355.1 Cyanobium sp. WKJ7-Wakatipu | reverse complement strand
GTGCCTGCCATGGCACCACCACCTCCATCTCAGAGAGAAACTTCTCCCGTTTGGTCTGCTTCTTGGCTGTTGTGAGCTCGTAATCCGAGAAGCCAAGCTGCTTGCCGCCCATCAACCCAGTCCTGGCAGGCGGTTACAGGCTCATTTTCGCGCAGATAGGCTGGGTTTTCCAGAGTCTCCTTAGTCACGTTTTAGTGAAATGGAGCGTCCAGGATTGAGGGGTGGATTCGCCCCAAGCGGCTCCTCCCCACCTCACCTCACCCCACCTCACCTACATCCATGAACCTCTTGCACACCTTTTTGCCTAGAGCCGGAAAGCGCCCTGCCTCCCTGCTTCTGGCAGGCGCCTTGTTAACCATGGGGTTGGGTGGGGCCGGTGCTGCGGCCTTCGCCGAAGGCACCAGTTACGGAAGGCGCCCCAACCCTGAGCGCCGCGAAGCGATGCAACGCCAGCAGGCCGAGGCGATGGCCAAATTGAGCAGCCAGGAGCGCCAGGCTTATTTCGCTGCCCGCCGGCAGCTGGAGCAGCGGGTTTCCGTCGAACGCTTGGACCAACTGAGCCAGGCCGAGCGCTGCATGGTGCCGGCCCTTGGCGTCGATGCCTTGCAGACCTGCCAGCGCAACCTGCAGGACCAGGCGATGGAGCAGCGTCGCCGCTGGATGACCGAACGGGCCGAGCTTCAGCGCCGCTTTGGCTTGCCTGGCAGGGACAATGACCAGCGCCAACAAAAAAAGGGGGCCTGAGCCCCCCTGTCGCGGTCAGCCTGGATCAGGCCACTTCCAGATCAGGCTTCATCTAGTGCTGCTACGCCGGGAAGAACCTTGCCTTCCAGCAGCTCCAGGCTGGCGCCACCGCCGGTGGAGATGTGGGACATCTTTTCGGCTACGCCCACCTTTTCCACGGCTGCCACGGAGTCGCCACCGCCGATGATCGTGCAGCAGCCCTTGCCGCTCAGATCGGCCAGGGTGTGGGCGATGCCGTTGGTGCCGGCGGCAAACTTGTCGAACTCGAACACGCCCATGGGGCCGTTCCAGATCACGGTTTTGCAGTCGGCCAGGGCTTCCTGGAAGGCTTTGAGTGAGTCGGGGCCGATGTCAAGGCCCATCCAGCCATCGGGGATGGCGTCGATCGACACGGTCTGGCTGTTGGCGTCGGGGGCGAAGTTGTCGGCCAGCACCACATCGGTGGGAAGCAGTAGCTGCACGCCCTTGGCGGCCGCCTTGGCCTCGAGCTCCTTGGCCAGCTCAAGCTTGTCCTCTTCCACCAGGCTCTTGCCCACCGCTAGGCCACGGGCTTTGTAGAAGGTGAAAATCATGCCGCCGCCGATCAGCACCTTGTCGCACTTGTCAATCAGGGCCTCAAGCACGCCGATTTTGGAGCTCACCTTGGAGCCCCCCACGATCGCCGCCAGGGGGCGCTTGGGCTCGTCGATGGCCCCCTGCAGATACTGCAGCTCCTTCTCCATCAGGTAGCCGGCCACGCTGGGGCTGAGCGCCTTGGTGACGCCCTCGGTGGAGGCGTGGGCCCGGTGGGCGGCGCCGAAGGCGTCGTTCACGTAAACATCGGCAAGGGCGGCCAGCTGGGCAGCGAAACCGGCGTCGTTCTTCTCTTCTTCAGCGAAGAAGCGCACGTTTTCGAGCAGCACCACATCGCCTTCGGCCATGGCTGCCACCTTGGCTTCGGCTTCGGGGCCGATGCAGCTGTCGGTTTTCACCACGGGCTTGCCGAGCAGCTCGCTGAGGCGGGCAGCCACGGGGGTGAGGCGCATGGCTTCGTTCACCTGGCCCTTGGGACGGCCGAAGTGGGCCGCCAGGATCACCTTGGCGCCCTTGCTGCTCAGGTCATTGATCGTGGGCAGGGCGGCCCGGATGCGGGTGTCGTCGGTGATGGCACCGGCGTCATCTAGCGGTACGTTGAAGTCAACCCGCACCAGCACGCGCTTGCCGCGGAGCTCATCGGCCGAAAGGCTGGCCAGGGATCGCTTCGCCATGGGTTATGGAATAACTGAATTGCCGGGGGAGATTAGCCCCCGCGGGCCCCAGCCAGCCCAGGCTTCGGATTCCCCCCTGCCATCCGCCCTGGCCGGGCGACGAATCGACCCCCAGACTGAAGCCAAGGGCTTGCATCTGCCCAGCCGCATTACGCCCCATGTTTGACACCGTTCTCTTTCCCATCGACCGGAGCCGCCAGGCGATGGAAACGGCTGCGGTGGCCTTGAAACTGGCCCAGCAGCACGACAGCACTCTGTTTTTGCTGTCGGTAGTGGAGCCCGAGCAGGACGACCCAGAGGCGGTTGCTGCCCTGCTGCAGCAAGCCCGCGCTCGCTTTGAAGAGGCCGGCGTGAGCTGCCAGGTGATTGAGCGGGAGGGCAAGCCCGCCTTCGTGATCGGCGATGTGGCAGATGAGATCAATGCTGACGTGATCGTGATGGGCACCCGCGGCATTGCGATCGAGAGCGATCAGCAGAGCACCGCCGCCCGGGTGATCCAGCTGGCTCCCTGTCCGGTGCTGGTGGTGCCCTGATGCCCCAGACGCTTCCGCTCAGCGTCAACGCTCCAGCGATTCAGTGGTACCCAGGCCACATCGCAAAGGCGGAGAAAGCCCTCAGCGCCAACCTGGCCAAGGTGGACCTGGTGATCGAGGTGCGTGATGCCCGCATACCCATGGCCACCTCCCACCCGCGGCTGCAGCGCTGGATCGGCAATAAGCAACACCTGCTGGTGCTCAACCGGGTCGACATGATCCCGCCGCCGGTGCGGCAGGCCTGGACCGCCTGGTTTCGAGCCCAGGAGCAGACCTGCTGGTGGTGTGACGCCAAGGCCGGCACCGGCGTTAAACAGCTGCAGCAGGCGGCGATCCGAGCCGGCGTGGCCCTCAATGTTCGCCGGGCGGGGCGGGGCATGAAGCCACGGCCGGTGCGGGCGCTGATGCTGGGCTTCCCCAATGTGGGTAAATCGGCCTTGATCAATCGGCTGGTGCGTCAGAAAGTCGTAGACAGTGCCCGCCGTGCCGGTGTGACTCGCAGCTTGCGCTGGGTGCGGCTGGGCCAGGACCTCGACCTGCTCGACGCCCCCGGCGTGCTGCCGCCCCGCCTCGACGACCAGCAGGCAGCCCTGCGCTTGGCCTTGTGCGACGACATCGGCCAGGCGGCCTACGACAACGAAGCCGCAGCCCGGGCCTTCCTGCAGCTGCTCACCCTGCTTGAAGCCGAGCCAGCTGCTGGCGTGCCGGCTGGGCTGGTGGGCCAGCGCTATGGCATCCCCCTGGGTGTGCTGCCCGGCGGCGGCCCGGATGTGGAGGGCTGGCTGGTGACCGCTGCGGAGCGCCACACCAGTGGCGACAGCCTGCGCATGGCCACCAAGCTGCTCGATGATTTTCGCTGCGCTCGCTTGGGGGCCATTGCGCTTGAGCTGCCGGTTTTGACTCCTTCATGAGCGAATTTGGTGAGGGCGAAGGTGAGCTGCTGACCCTCACCTATCCCAAGCCGCTGCCGATGCGGCTGGATCGCTGGCTGGTGGCCCAGCGGCCGGAGCAGAGCCGCGCCCGGATTCAGAAGTTCATCGAGGCGGGCTACGTGCAGGTGAACGGCGTCACGGGTCGGGCCAAGACACCCCTGCGCCAAGGCGACAGTGTGGCGCTGTGGATGCCGCCGCCCGAGCCCCTTCCCTACCTGCTGCCCCAGGCGATGCCGCTTGATGTGCTGTTTGAAGACGCCCACCTGATCGTGCTCAACAAGCCCGCCGGGCTCACGGTGCACCCGGCCCCTGGCAACAAGGACGGCACCCTGGTGAATGGCCTCTTGCACCACTGCCCAGATCTGCCCGGCATCGGCGGCGAGCTGCGGCCCGGCATCGTGCATCGGCTCGATAAGGACACCACGGGTTGCATCGTCGTGGCCAAGAGCCAGGAGGCCTTAGTGAAGCTGCAGGTGCAGATCCAGAAGCGCATCGCTTCTCGCCAGTACCTGGCGGTGGTGCACGGCCAACCGGCTGGCGACTCCGGCACGATCGTCGGGGCGATCGGCCGCCATCCCGTCGACCGCAAAAAATATGCCGTGGTTCACGACGATTCGGGGCGTCATGCCTGCACCCACTGGCGCCTGGTAGAGCGCCTGGGGGATTACAGCCTGCTGCGTTTCAAGCTCGACACCGGTCGCACCCACCAGATCCGGGTGCACTGCGCCCACGTCGGTCACCCGATCGTGGGCGACCCCACCTACTCCCGCTGCCGCAAGCTGCCGCTCGAGCTGCCTGGCCAGGCTTTGCACGCCGTGCAGCTGGGACTTGATCACCCGATCACCAAGCAGCGGCTGGTGTGCGAAGCGCCGCTACCGGAGGCGTTTGAGCGTTTGCTGGCGGTGCTCAGGCGGCGCTAGGCAGGGTCACGCAGCTATGGGCAGTCGCGGGCAGGCTTCTACCAGGATTCGGGTGATGGCGGTCTGGGGATCGCTCAGCAGCCGGGAGCCGGGGCCCTCCTCCACGATCTTCCCCCCCTCCAGCACCAGCACCCGGTGGCAGAAGCCACTGGCCACCGACAGGTCGTGGGTGACAAACAGCATCCCCAACCCCAGGCGCTCCTGCAGCTCCCGCAGCAGGGCCAGCACATCTGCCTGCACCTCGGCATCCAGCATGCTGACGCTCTCATCGCAGAGCAGCACCTGGGGCTCCAGGATCAGGGCACGGGCAATCGCTACCCGTTGCTGCTGACCACCAGAGAGTGTGCGGGGCAGACGGTTTTCAAAGCTTTCCGGGGGGGTGAGCCCCACCGCTGTCAGCAGTTCGCGGGCGCGTTGACGGGCCTGGGAGCGGTTGGCCAGGCCGTGGATCAGCAGGGGATCGGCAATCGCCTCACCCACCACCATCTGGGGGTTGAGGCAGGCCAGCGGGTCCTGAAACACCATCTGAATGCCGCGCCTGGCCTGGCGCAGGGCTCGGCCCCGCAGGCTGAGCAGGTTTGTGCCCTGCAGCCGCACCGTGCCACCCCGCACCGGCGCCAGCCCCATCAGGGCGCGGCAGAGGGTGCTTTTGCCGCAGCCGGAGGCTCCCACCAAGCCGATGGTTTCGCCCTGCTGCAGGCGCAGGCTGACGCCATCCACCGCCTTGAGCCAGCGGGCTTGCCAGGGCAGGGATGGCAGTGGATGCCAGCTGCGCAGCTGCTCGATTTCCAGCAGTAGCGGTGCTGGCGGTGGCGGCAAACTTTCGGCGCCCTCCCGCTCCCGTGCCTTGGCCACCAGCCGTTGGGCCAGGGCGGAGGCGGGGGCCATCAGCAACTGCCGGGCTGGCGCCTGTTCCACCAGGCGTCCCTGATCAAGTACGGCGATCTGGTCGCACCAGCGGCCCGCCATGGCCAGGTCGTGGCTGATAAGCAGCAGGGCGCTGCCCGCTTCGCGGCAGAGGTTGCTGAGCTCAGCCATCACCTGGCCGGCTACGGCCACATCTAGGCTGGTGGTGGGTTCATCGGCGATCACCAGCGGCGGCTCCAGGGCCATCGCCAGGGCGATCGCTAAGCGCTGGCGCATGCCGCCACTGAATTCATGGGGATAGCTGCCGTAGCGCTCCGGGCCGATGCCCACCCGGATCAGAAGGGTTTCCGCCCGTTGTCGCACCTGGCGCCTCTGCCAGCGGGGCCGGTGGGCCGCCAGGGTGTCGGCCAGGTGATCGCCGATCGTCAGCAGTGGGTTGAGGCGGGTCATCGGGTCCTGGAACACCAGCCCCACCGCTTCACCGCGCAGTTGGCGCAGGGCCGGACGGGCCATTTGGCTGGGGTCCTGACCCGCTAGCAGCAGGGAGCCGCTGCACTGGCTGCCCGGGGGCAGTAATTGCAGCACTGCCCGCGCCACGGTGCTCTTGCCGCAGCCGGAAGGACCCACCAGGGCCAGGCGATCGCCGGCCGCCAGGGTCAGGTTCAGGCCGTCGAGGGTGGGGCGCTCCGCTTCGGGATAGCGCACCACCAGGTTCTCAATTGCGAGCACGGGGCTGGTCATGGCCACCAGCTTGGCCCCACTTGCCTACGATGAGGGGAACCCGCAGGCTTAAATGCTCAGGGCGGCCCCAAATCTGGATGCAACGGCCGTAGCCACTCGAGTGGCGGCCGCTCCAGCTCTGGTGCGCAAGCCAATCCGCACTCCTGCCGACTACGGCGTGCCCCTGCCGGACTGGTTGCAGCGCTGCATCGAGCATGTGCCGCCGGGGCAGGAGGTGAAATGTTCCAGCGATGCCGAGGCTCTGCTGGCCTCCGCTTTTGACTTCGCCTACCAGCTGCACGAGGGCCAGTTTCGGGCCAGTGGCGAGCCTTACATCATTCATCCGGTTGCCGTTGCCGACCTGCTACGCGATATCGGTGCCAGCGCCGGCGTGATCGCTGCGGGCTTCCTCCACGACGTGGTGGAGGACACCGAGGTCACCGCTGAGGAGATCGAACAGCACTTCGGCGCCGAGGTGCGGGCACTGGTGGAGGGGGTTACCAAGCTCGGCGGCATTCATTTCACCAACCACACCGAAGCCCAGGCTGAAAACCTGCGCCGCATGTTCCTGGCCATGGCCAGCGACATCCGGGTGGTGCTGGTGAAGCTGGCCGATCGGTTGCACAACATGCGCACCATCGCGGCGCTCAAGCCCGAAAAGCAGTTGCGCATCGCCCGGGAAACCCGGGAGATCTATGCCCCCCTGGCCAATCGCCTCGGCATTGGCCGGCTGAAGTGGGAGCTGGAAGATCTGGCCTTCAAGATCCTCGAGCCCGAGGCCTACCGGGATGTGCAGCAGCAGGTGGCCACCAAGCGCAGCGAGCGCGAGGAGCGCCTGGCGGTCACGGTGCAATTGCTGCGCGACCGGCTTGCCGCCGTGGGCTTGGCCAATTGCGAAGTAAGCGGCCGGCCCAAGCACCTTTATGGTATCTGGAGCAAGATGCAGCGCCAGCAGAAGGCGTTCCACGAGATCTACGACGTGGCGGCTCTGCGGATTCTTTGCCCCAACTTCGAGGGTTGTTATCGGGCTCTTGCGGTGGTGCACGACACCTTCCGGCCGATCCCGGGGCGCTTCAAGGATTACATCGGCTTGCCTAAGCCCAATGGCTACCAATCCCTGCATACGGCGGTGATCGGCCGGCATCGGCCGATCGAAGTGCAGATTCGCACCACCGACATGCACCAGGTGGCCGAATACGGCATTGCTGCCCATTGGAAATACAAGGAGGGCGGTTCGCCTGCCGCCTCTGGAGCAGATGCCGAGCGGTTCAACTGGCTGAGGCAGCTGGTTGATTGGCAGAAGGATGACGGTGGCACCGACAGCAACGACTTCCTGCGCTCGATCAAAGAAGATCTCTTTGATGAGGAGGTGTTTGTATTTACACCCAATGGCGATGTGGTGGGTTTGCGTAAGGGTTCTACGGCCGTAGATTTCGCCTATCGCATCCACTCGGAAATCGGCAATCACTGCCAAGGTGTGCGCATTAATGACCGGCTATGCCCGCTCGCTACGCCTCTGCGGAATGGTGACTTCGTCCAGGTGGTTACCGCCAAGACGGCCCACCCAAGCCTCGACTGGCTCAATTTCGTGGCTACCCCCACGGCCCGTAATCGCATTCGCCACTGGTATAAAACCAGCCACCGCGAAGACAACCTCCAGCGCGGCACCGAGATGCTCGAGCGCGAGCTCGGCCGCGATGGCTTCGATGCCCTGCTCAATGGTGAGGCGATGGCCAAGGTGGCCCGCCGCTGCAATCTCACCTGCACCGAAGACCTGCTGGCCTCCCTCGGCTTTGGTGGGGTCACCCTGCATCAGGTGCTCAACAGGCTGCGGGAGGAAATGCGCCTGGCCAGCGAAGCCTCCGCCCCCGTGCTCAGCAATGAGCAAGTGGCGGCCAAGGTGGCGGCCCACGCTGCCCAGGTGGAGCCCCAGGCGCCGGTGGGTGGTGGTGGAACCAGCTCAATCCTCGGCCTTGAGGGCCTCGATTACAGGCTCGGGGGCTGCTGCAGTCCCCTGCCTGGCGAGCAGATTCTTGGGGCGGTGGCTCTCGGCAACCATGGCATCACCATCCACCGCCAGGACTGCTCCAATGTGGCCCAGGTGCCGGCCGAAAGGCGGCTGCCGGTGCGCTGGAATTCCGCCTCCGAGACGCGCCCGCGCCGCTACCCGGTGCAACTGCGCATCGAGGTGCTCGATCGCGTTGGGGTGCTTAAAGACATCCTCACTCGCCTTTCCGATCACCGCATCAACGTCTGCGATGCCCGGGTGCGCACCAATCCCGGCAAGCCAGCCCGCATCGATCTGCGGGTGGAGCTTGAGAGTTCCAGCCAGCTAGCCAGCACCATTAATCAGATCCGCTCCATGGCCGATGTGCTCGACATCGCTCGCACGGGAATCGGCTAGGGCAGGGTGAAGCCCGAGGTGTTGAGGTGCTTGAGGTCGAGCATCACCAGCGTCAGCCACACCAGCAGGGCCAAGCCGCCGACGGCGCCGAAGCCAAGCAGCAGGGTCGACATTGCTGAGCGCGGAGATCCCTTGCCGTTCGTCACGAGTACCCCTGGATTGGATCTGATTCTCTCACTGCTGGGGCGTTTGCCTCCTAGCGGTGAGCTGGAGGCGCGGCTGGCGCGGTCGTGATGTCCGCTACAGCGTGTCTTGGAAGGCCCAGTTACAACCTGCCCATTCCCCGGATTCCCCACCATGACCTCCGAGCAGGCGGCCCAGCTGATAGACGACACCTTGGACCTGGTGCACCAGCGGCTCCAGGACCTGCAGGCCCAAGCCCTGCCCCGCGAGCAGCACGCCTTGGCCGAGGAATTCCGCGAATGGCGCCATCCCGTTGGCGGCCATATCGATTTGATGGTCTTTCCCGGCCTGGCCAATCCCTGAGCCGGGTGCTCGATCTGCGGGCGCTTTGGCGCTGAAATGGGGTCATGCCAGACCCCGCCGGATTTGCTGACACCATCGCCGCCGTGGCCACCGCCGTGGCCCCGGGGGAGGGCAGCGTCGCGATCGTGCGGATCTCCGGGCCCGGGGCGGAAGCCATTGGTCAGCAGCTGTTTGTGGCCCCAGGCAGCCAAAGCTGGGACAGCCACCGGGTGCTTTACGGCCATGTGGTGGATCCTGCTAGTGGCGAGCGGCTCGACGAAGCCCTGCTGTTGTTGATGCGGGCCCCCCGCAGCTTCACCCGGGAAGACGTTGTGGAACTGCACTGCCATGGCGGCCTGGTGGCGGTGCAGCGGGTGCTGGAGCTGGTGCTGGCGGCTGGGGCGCGGCGGGCCCTGCCGGGGGAATTCAGCCAGCGGGCGTTTTTAAACGGCCGGCTCGACCTCACCCGCGCCGAGGCGATCAGCGAAATGATCACGGCCCGCAGCCGCCGGGCGGCCCAGCTGGCCATGGCTGGCCTCGACGGCGGCCTGCAGCTGCGCATCGGCGCCCTGCGCGAGCGGTTGCTCGATCAGCTGGCGGAGCTGGAGGCGCGGGTGGACTTCGAGGAAGACCTACCCCCCCTCGATGGTGCGGCGGTGACCGCGGAACTGGAGGCGGTGCGGCTTGAGCTGGAGCAGCTGTTGGCTGAGGCGCGCCAGGGGGAGCTGCTGCGCCGGGGCCTGAGGGTGGCGATCGTGGGCCGGCCCAACGTGGGCAAATCCAGCCTGCTCAACCTGCTCAGCCAGCGAGAGCGGGCGATAGTGACCGACCTACCGGGCACCACCCGCGACCTGCTGGAAAGCGAGCTGGTGCTCGACGGCGTGCCGCTCACCCTGCTCGACACCGCCGGCATTCGCCCCACCAGCGACCGTGTTGAGCAGCTGGGCATCGAGCGCTCCCGCCAGGCCCTGGCCGCCGCTGATGCGGTGCTGTTGCTGTTTGATCTGGAGGCGGGCTGGAGCCTGGAGGATCAGGCCCTGCGGGAGCTGGTGCCCGAGGGCGTCGTGCTGCTGGTGGCAGGCAACAAGGCCGATGGGGCTGGCCTGCCGGTGGGTCTGGTGCCCCCGGGGGATGGGGAGCCGGCAGATGTGCGCTTCAGCGCCCTCACTGGCGCCGGCCGCGACGAGCTGGTGGCGGAGTTGCTGCGCCGCTGCGGAGCTGGCTGCCTTGAAGGCGTGCAAGTGGCACTCAATGCCCGCCAACGGGATCTGGCGGCGGCGGCAGCCCTGAGTCTGGGGGCGGCCCTTGAGGCTGCGGCGCAGCAGCTGCCCTGGGACTTCTGGACGATTGACCTGCGCGCCGCCGTGCGTGCCCTCGGCGAGATCACTGGCGAGGCGGTTAGCGAGGCGGTGCTGGATCGGGTGTTTTCGCGTTTCTGTATTGGCAAGTAGGGCTCTTACAAAACTGCCTCTTGCCAAACTGCAACCATTTGATGGTGTGCGTCGATGGCCAGCCCCCGCGCCCTGCTCGCTGCCGTGGCTATTTGCGCTGGCCTGGTGCCAGGGGCAGGAGCTGCTGAAAAGTCGGCGGCGGCGGCCCTGGCCCAGTGCAAAGCACCAGCGGCTGGCACCTTTGTGGTGCTCGGGAGCGGTCAGCACCGGGGTGAACCCACGGCCCTGATGATGCAGGAGCGCTGGTTTGCCGATGGCCGTATCGAAGGGGTGCGCTACCTGCGGGAGGGGCGCCGTTTTACGGAAGATCGCTACAGCGGTCAGGTGAAAGCCGATGCCAACTGCTGGGCCCTAGTGGAGCGCCAGGGTTCGGCTGGTGCCATGGCTGACGCGGTCGCCCTGGATGGCCTGGGCCGGCCGCGCACTTCACTCGTGGTGGCACCTATTGAGGTGCTGTCGTTGCGCTACGTGGCCCAGGCGCCAGGCGCTTGCCGGCCGGAGCAGCTCGATGGCCTGGTCACCAGCCAGCAGCAGGGCCAGAGCTGGCTTGCCGGCAGTTGGCAGCCCAATGCGGTGGTGCAGCGGGAGTGGTGGCAGGCAGGGGCAGTTCAGGGCCTGGCGTTGTCCAGTTACGCCGGCCGCCAGGACCGGGCCACCTACAGCGGCAATCTCAAGCTGGCTGCCAGCTGCCTGGGTTCGATGACCCAGAGAGATTCTGCGGGCGCCGCCTACAACTACAAGGTGGTGTTGCTAGCCAATGGTGGCGGCTACGTCTACCTGCAGACCGATCCAGACAACCTCACCCTCGGTTTGCTGCAGCATCAGCGTTGAGGCCGCAGACCCCAACGGGTTGCCAGGAACACCAGGGCCATCACTCCGTAACCGAGGGCCCAGCTCTGGCCCACGCCCCAGCCCAGCTGCAGCACGGTGTCGGAGCTGGTGAATTGCCAGGCGTGGATCACACCAAACCAGGACAGCACGGCTGCGATGGCTGCGCAGGCCGCCGCCGCCAGCAGGCGGGCCTCGATCACGTACACGAGCATGCCCGCCAGCAGCATCGCCGTGATGATCTGGCCTTGCTCAAGGGCGAAGGCCCCGGCGGCCCATACATCGGCCTGGGCCAGGGGCGCCAGCATGGCTGGTCCAAAGGGGTTGGCGGCCGTGCCGCTGCCACCGGCCCGCAGCCCCGCTTTCAGCATCAGGGCGCCCCAGCCGGCCAGCCCGGGCAACAGCCCCAGGGCCACGGCCGGAGCATGGCGAGGCGGCGTGGCCTGGAAGGCCTGGGCAGCTATCACCAGGCCGATGTAAAGCACGATCGCCATACCGGCCTCAATCGGCACCAGTTGGCCGACCACTCCAAACAAGCCCAGCAGGCAGGCGGCGCCCATCACCACGCCATTGAGCCAGGAGTAGCCAATGCGGGCGCCCATGGCCTTCCAGCCCGGGTGGCCGATGTAAATGGTGGTGGGAAAGCAGGAGCCCAAGGTGGCGGCGGCCAGGGTGCCGATGCCATTGATCAGCATCGAGCTGGGCACCGGATAGCGATCGCCGGCGGCTTCGGCGCTCTCCAGGTTTTGCAGCGAGCCGATCACATTGAAAAGTCCCATCGGCACGATCACCCCTAACCAGGGCACTAGCTGGCCGCGCGCCTGCCACAGGTCTGCCAGCTGCAGCTTGGGTATGTGGAGCCCAATCAGGGCCGTGCTGCTCTGCCAGCGCACCGGATCGAGGTCGATCAATCCATTGGCCCAGGCCAGGGCGATGCCCAGCAGCACGGCCACCAGGCCGGCGGGCACCGGCCAGCGCACCGGGGCGTAGTAGCCCACCAGGATCACGGCCAGCACTGCCAGCCCCACCACCGGTTGGGCGTAGGTGCGCAGCAGGAAGCCCAAGGCGATGTAGCCGAGGGCAATGCCAGCCAGGGTGGAGAGCAGGGCTGCGCGAGGCAGCCAGCGCTGCAGGCTGTTGCCGATGAAGGCACCGGAGCATTCGATCAACCCCGAACCCAGGCAGGCGATCAGCCCGGCTCGCCACGAGAGGGTTACCGCTGCGGCTGGATCCAGGCCCTGGCTTATGGCCGTCAGCTTCACCGGCAGCATCACCAGAAACACATAGGCGAACAGGCTCACCGTGTTGATCCCGTAAGGGAGGGCGGTGCGGTCGTCGCGCCCCTCGCGTTGGTCGAGTTGAAAGGCCTGGCGGGCGTAGGCCAGGTTGCCCACCACCAGGCTGATGCCAGTGGCAGGCAGGATCGCGCCAAAGATCAGGCTGTCGGGATAGCCGAGTACGCCGCGGCAAAGTGCCACGATCAACAGGATCTGGATCAGGTTGTCGAGCCCGAGGCCGAGGAAGCCGTCGAGGTCACCGCTAGTCCACCAGCGGGGTTTGGTCATGCCAGCGCTCTGATGCGAACTGCCCATCAGACTGGCACCACCCATCATGGGAAGGCCTGCTCCGGAGGGGTAATGCCTGCTGCCCATCTGCCCTTCACCCCCGAGCTGGAGCTGCAGCTGCGCGCCTGGCTGGCAGAAGATATCGGCCGCGGCGATCTCACGGCTGCGGCCCTGGCTGGTCGCCCTGGCCGGGCTCACTGGCTGGCCAAGGCGCCAGGGGTGTTTTGCGGCGGGGTGCTGGTGGAGCCGCTGTTCCGCTTGCTGGATCCGGCGCTGCGGCTGCAGTTGCTGGTGGCTGATGGTGAGCCGGTGGTGGCAGGCCAGCGCTTGCTGGAGCTGGAGGGTGGGGCCGCTGCCCTGGTGGCCGGCGAGCGCACGGCCCTCAACTTGGCGATGCGTCTTTCCGGCATTGCCACCGCCACCGCCGCCCTGGTGGCCGAGCTCGAGGGCACGGGCGTGCGCCTTGCCGACACCCGCAAAACCACGCCGGGTCTGCGCCGACTTGAAAAGTACGCCGTGCGCTGCGGGGGCGGCAGCAACCACCGCCAGGGCCTCGATGACGCCGCCATGCTCAAGGAAAACCACCTGGCTTGGGCGGGTGGGGTGGAGGTGGCGATTGCGGCGGTGCGGGCCCATGCTCCTTGGCCGGCCCGGGTGATCGTGGAGGCGGAAACGGCGGCTGAGGCGGCAGCGGCGGTGCAGGCGGGCGCCGATGGGGTGCTGCTGGATGAATTCCTGCCGGCCCAGTTGCGGCAGCTGGTGCCCGAGTTGCGCAGCTTGGCCGGCGGCCGCCGGCTGGTGCTGGAAGCCTCCGGCGTGCAGCCCGAGCAGCTAGGCGACTACGCCAGCAGCGGCATCGACCTGATCTCCACAAGCGCGCCGATCACCCGCAGCGCCTGGCTTGATCTCAGCATGCGGTTTGATTTTTGAGCCCAGTTGGCAAAGCTGCGTTGGCAGTGGCGCCGAGCCTCTGCATACTTCTGATAGTTCATGTCGAGGTTGGGTGGCAGCACCAAAGCGCAGCTTTTCCAAGCGCAGCTCTCGCTTAGCTGGCCTTGGTCGCCGGCTGGCTGCTGGCGTGGGAGCTCTCGGCTTGCTGGCCGCAATGCCGGCGGCGGTCCAGGCCCAATCCCAAACCAAGCCCCAGCTGGAGGGGGCGGTGGAGCGAGCAGCGCGCAGCGGCCAGCTGGTGCTGAGTGGTTTCGCCGACGTCCCACCCCTAATGATGGTGAGCCCCCAGGGCCAGCCCTCCGGCTACGGCATCTTGGTGGCTGAACGCATTGCCGCTGAGCTCAGCCAGGCCGTGGGCCGTCCTGTGAGTGTCCGCTTTGCGGCGGTCAGCGATCCGGCCAGCCTGGTGAACAGCATCACCAGCGGCAAGGCGGATCTCGCCTGTGGCCTGCCGTTCAGCTGGGCGGTGGACATGCAGGTGGATTTCTCCCTGCCGATCGGCCTTTCCGGCGTGAGACTGCTGGCGCCCAGCGGGCGTTTTGATGGCAGCCCGGCCGCTCTGGCGGGACGGCGGATCGGGGTGGTGCGCCAGTCGCTTGGTGAAACCGAACTGCGGGGCATGCAGCCCAAGGCCAAGCCCGTTGCCTTCGACAGCCTCAAGGCTGCCGTGGCCGCGATGCAGGCCGGCAGCGTCGATGGCGTAATTGGCGACACGATCGTGCTGGCGGGGCTGGTGCGCCAGCAGGGGCTGCCAGGTTTAGAGCTCAGCCCGGCTTTGCCATACGAGGCCTATGCGGTGAGCTGTGTGCTCGCCGAAAACGACTCGGCCTTCCGCAACGTGGTCAATCTGGCGATTGCCCGGCTGCTCCAGGGCTATCTAGATGGCCAGCCAGACACGGTGACTGCCGTGAACCGCTGGCTCGGTCCAGCGAGTGCTCTGGGATTGCCTGAGTCTGCGATCCGCGCCAGCTTTGAGGCTGTGCTGATGGGGGTTGAAACGATTCGCCCCGTTCTTGAAGGTCAGGCTGCTTCGACCGGTCGCTGATCCCCTCGCTGAAACCCTTTTTGCAGTTGTTATGGCGTTCTTGAACCGCTCCCATCTCTTCGGCCTGTTGCTGCTGGCCTCCCTGCCCCTCGATGGGGCGGCGGCCCTGGCCTTGGCTAGCGCCCAGCATGAGCCTTCAGCCCAGGACCAAACCGCAGTCAAATCAACCTCCCTCAGCATTGAGGAGCGGCTCAGCCGAATTGCGGCAGCAGTGCAGGAGCGCGATGGCACCGAAGCCTCTGGTTTGCCCGATGACGCCGTGTCCTATGTATTCGTCAACGGCGGGGGCATGGGCTGGGGCAACGGCGGCTTTCGTAACGGCGGCTTCTATAACGGCGGTTTCAATAACGGGGGTTTCAATAACGGCGGCTTCCGTAATGGCGGCTTCCGCAATGGGGGCTTCCTAAATGGTGGTCGCTACTGGCGCTGATCGCTCCCCTAGCTGCTGAAGTGGAAAACCAGGCTTACGGCCCCGTGCGGTTGCTGGTGGTGCAGCCCACCCCCTACTGCAACCTCGATTGCGATTATTGCTATCTGCCCGATCGGGGTGATCGCACCCGGCTCTCACTTGAGCTGCTCGAGGTGGCGGTGGAGCGGGTGCTCGATAGCCCCTATTTCGAGGGGCAATTCACCCTGCTCTGGCATGCGGGCGAACCTCTTATGGCGCCTATCGCCTTCTACGACCAAGCCAGTGCGCGCCTGCTCCAGCTGCTGGAGCGGCGCGGCCTGCCCGCCAGCACGATCGTCCAGTCGCTGCAGACCAATGCCACCGTGATTAATGGGGCTTGGTGCGACTGCTTCGAGCGCAATGACATTCATGTGGGGGTGAGCATGGATGGCCCTGCCTTCCTGCATGACGCCCACCGGGTTACCCGCACCGGCTTGCCCACCCATGGGGCGGTGATGCGGGGGATCGACTGGCTGGTGCGGCGCCAGATTGCTTTTCAGGTGATCTGTGTGCTTACCGCCGACGCCCTCGACCATGCCGATGGCCTGTTTGATTTCTTCCTCGAGCACGGCATCACCGACGTGGGCTTCAACATGGAGGAAACCGAAGGGGAAAACGCCGCCTCCAGCCTCAAGGCCCCGCGCGCGGAGCAGCGCTATCGGGTGTTTTTAGAGCGGTTTTGGCAGCGCTGCATGGAGCAGCCAGGGAGTCTGCGCCTGCGGGAATTTGACGGGATCGTGAGCCTGGCCTGCAGCAATGCCCGCATGGCCCAAACCGACATGAATGCTCCCTTCGCGATCGTCAATGTGGACGCCCGCGGCAATGTGTCGACCTTTGATCCGGAGTTGCTGTCGGTGCCCACCGCCGAATACGGCGATTTTGCTTTTGGTCATGTCTTGCACGACAGCCTGGAAGCCATCGCCGCCACTGACAAATTGCAGCGGGTGCTGCAGGAAATTCGCTCCGGTGTGGAACGCTGCCGCCAGGAGTGTGAGTACTTCGGGCTTTGCGGGGGTGGTGCGGGCAGCAATAAATACTGGGAGCACCGCAGTTTCGACTGCACCGAAACCCAGGCCTGCCGCTATCGCATCAAGTTGGTGGCCGATGTAGTGCTGCAGGGAATGGAGGCAGACCTCCAGCTGGCTGGGGAGGGATGATCAAAGCAAGTGCCTGCCGCCACTGCGGCCCACCGTTGCCATGCTGACCGTTCTCCACGCCCTGCAGGGCCAGCTTCTGGCAGCGATGCAGCGGGCCTTCCCGGAGGCGGGCCAGCCCCTCGATCCCCAGCTTGCGCCAGCGTCTAAGCCGGAATTCGGCGACTTCCAGGCCAATGGGGCCCTGCCCCTGGCCAAACCCCTGGGCCAGCCGCCCCGGGCTATTGCCACGGCGATCGTGGAGCAACTTACGGCCGATCCCGCCTTTGCCGAGCTCTGCCTGGAGCCCCAGATTGCTGGGCCCGGCTTCATCAACCTCACCCTGCGGCCCGAGCGACTGGCGGTGGAGCTGCAGGCCCGCCTTGGCGACCCGCGCCTGGGGGTGCCAAAGGTGGAGCTGCAATCCCCGGTGATTGTGGACTTCTCCAGCCCCAACATCGCCAAGGAGATGCATGTGGGGCACCTGCGCTCCACGATCATTGGTGATGCTCTGGCGCGGGTGCTGGAGTTTCGCGGCCATCCGGTGCTGCGGCTCAACCATGTGGGCGATTGGGGCACCCAGTTTGGGATGCTGATCACCCACTTGAAGCAGGTGGCGCCAGAGGCTCTCACCATGGCCGATGCGGTGGATCTGGGTGATCTGGTGTCCTTCTATCGCCAGGCCAAGGCCCGCTTCGACGACGACGAAAGCTTCCAAAACACCTCCCGGGAGGAGGTGGTGAAGTTGCAAGGGGGCGATCCGGTGTCGCTTAAGGCCTGGGGATTGCTGTGCGACCAGAGCCGCCGCGAATTTCAGAAGATCTACGACCAGCTCGGCATCCGTCTCACCGAGCGCGGCGAATCCTTCTACAACCCCTACCTGCAGGCTGTGGTTGACGACCTCAGGGCTGCCGGGCTGCTGGTGGTTGATGCCGGCGCAGGTTGTGTGTTTCTTGAGGGGGTGAGTGGCAAGGACGGCCAGCCCCTGCCGCTGATCGTGCAGAAGAGCGATGGCGGCTTCAACTACGCCACCACCGACCTGGCGGCGATTCGCTATCGCTTCGCCCCTGGACCGGGCGGCGATGGGGCCAGCCGGGTGATCTACGTGACCGATGCGGGCCAGGCCAGCCATTTTGCTGGCGTGTTCCAGGTAGCCCAGCGGGCGGGCTGGATTCCCTCCCACTGCGGCGTCGAGCACGTGCCCTTCGGTTTGGTGCAGGGCGACGATGGCAAAAAGCTCAAGACCCGCTCCGGCGACACGGTTCGCCTCAAGGACCTGCTCGATGAGGCGGTGGAGCGCACAGAGGCTGATCTGCGTCAGCGCCTTGCCGATGAGCAGCGCAGCGAAGACGAGGCCTTCATCCAGCAGGTGGCGACCTCCGTGGGCTTGGCGGCGGTGAAGTACGCCGACCTCAGCACCAATCGGATCACCAACTATCAGTTCAGTTTTGATCGGATGTTGGCACTTACGGGCAACACGGCGCCCTATCTGCTCTATGCGGTGGTGCGCATCGCCGGCATCGCCCGCAAGGGCGGCGATCTGGGGTCTGGCGCCGTTGCTTCACTCACCTTCGGCGAAGCACAGGAGTGGGCGCTGGTGCGGGAGCTGCTCAAGTTTGATGGGGTGATTGCCGAAGTGGAGCAGGAGTTGTTGCCGAATCGGCTTTGCAACTACCTGTTTGAGCTCAGCCAGGTGTTCAACCGCTTCTACGACCAGGTGCCGGTGCTCAAGGCCGAGGAGCCGGCCCGCTCTTCCCGCTTGGCCCTGTGTCGTCTCACCACCGACACCCTTTCTCTGGGTTTGGGTCTGCTTGGTATCCCCACCTTGGAGCGGATGTGATGGAGCTTGTGCGTTCAATAAGTCTGCCTTTAAAATTACGTCCGATTGCCCCACTGATTGTGTTTCGGTTAAGGCCAATTAGTTGGCTGCCCGTCTATCAAGTTCTGGCACGCTGCCTGTTAATTGATGCAAGATGTGCCATCGTGCCGAGCCAGGGGGCTTTGCCTGAAGAGGCAAAAACTGTTCGGAAAATGCACAGATGCCATGGCAGTCTGCCTTAGTAGCTGATTGGGGAAATGGCAAAACTCATTATTTCGCTAACAACTATTCCGCCAAGGTTTAAGTATGTGCAAGAGTGCTTATGGTCTTTGCTTGTCCAGACGGCAGAGGTGGCAGCCGTAAACCTTTATATACCTCGGGGCTACAAGCGATTTAGCTATGCAGAATCGGATCTCCCTAGGCTGCCAAAGGGCGTAACTCTACGCGTAGTTGATAAAGATCTTGGTCCTGCGACAAAAGTTTTACCGGCTTGTCGAGAATATCGAGGCCAAGATGTCAATATACTTTTCTGTGATGATGACAGGATCTACGATCGTGAATGGGCGCAAAGATTTGTGGATGCTTCCAAAGAGCGACCAGATTGCGTAGTCTGTGATCGAGGAAGACACCTTTCGCATCCACACTACGCAAATAATATCAATTGGGTTTCGCATCGCTGTCCACAGGCAACGCCAATTCGTAAGGGCTTTAGGTATAGGACTCGAAGAATTTTGAGCTTGGGTCAATGGAAATCATTAAAATGGCTTAAATCTGGGTATATTGATATTTTGGAGGGATGGGGTGGGGTAATGGTTAGGCCTGAATTTTTTGATGACTTTGCCTGGCAAATTCCAGACATTTTATGGACAGTTGACGATGTTTGGCTTTCAGGCTGCCTTGAGATGCAAGGAATCCCAATTTGGTTGAATGCTAAATCCAAGCCGGTCGTAAATCAAACTTCGAGAGAAGTTGAGCGGTCAGCTCTAATCAATTTTGTCTACAAAGGTCATGATAGAAATGCAGCAAACAATGAATGTGTAGCTTATTTCCGTCAAAACTTTGGTATTTGGGGTGGTTAAAGCAAGTATTCGCCTGGGTGGATTAACGTTGCACCGGAGTGTTGGCGGTCGAGTCGTTATCATAGCGAGCAGCACAGTATTTAAAAAATACTTCCAGCGCTATAAATAAGCTGTAAAGAAAGCCTTCGGCGCCGCTGAGGAATGACATTTTGATAAAGTAAAGCTTTAGAAAGCGAGGAATGGCATGCATTAGGCCGGCTATCACGCCGATATTCTTTTTTGACTTCCTCAGGCTGATTGCCGCTAGTTGTGAGTATTGCCCAAGCTTGAGCAGGCTTTGATATACAGTTCTGCGAGAATAATGGATGAGCTTAGTGTTGAAAATATGAGTTATTTCGGGGGCTTTAAGCACGGCATTTTCGTGTACTTGGCCCCTAAACTCGAGTATGTCATGAATTTTAAAGAGTCGGGCTACTCCTTTTGTCTGGTGAATGCCTTGCAGGCGCTTCCCAAATACGAAATCATCCCACCGAATCAAGCCTCGATTGACCGCTCCTTGCTTAACAATTTCAAGGATTTCCTTGGCAAGGTTTGCTGGAATTATTTCGTCGCAGTCAAGAAAGAACACATAGTCTTTGCGGCAATATTTGAGTGCCCGATTGCGTTGAATTGCGAATCCCTCCCAGTCGGCATAGCTGTGCACCTCCGCGCCTAGGGAGCGAGCGATCAGCAAGGTGTCGTCGCTGCTGCCTGAGTCAATTACAAGGATCTGTTCGGCAAAGCTGGCAGATTCAAGACAGCTTGTAATCATGCTCGCCTCATTGAGAGCAAGAACTACAATGGTTAGGTTTGTTGACTCGCTTTTCTTATCAATTTTGTGCGTTTTGCTAAGCATTTGCTTGATGGTGAACAACGCGGCGAAGTTTTTGCTCTTGCGTCCAGCATCCTTGTGGCTTATCAAGATATTGGAAAAACTTGTTTGAGAAGTTTCCCTGCAAACAGGTGTGTTGAGCTAGGCGCCAGGTGTGACTCTTGTTTGCAAGAATATCCTGAAAGACGGATGGGCCTGTTATGTCGTAGACGTTGTTGCTTTGCGAGTTTTCGATTCGATAAAACACCTCGTCTAGCAATGCTTTGATATTTGGATTCGCGGGGGCACTTGCAATAAAGTAGTTAGTGGCATCTTTGCTTTTGTAGCGCAGAAAAATTTCAGATGTCCCAGCTTCGATAAATCGATCCAGTGGCCAGATAAAGTGAGAGTCAATATCCATGTAAATGCCACCGTGTTTGTAGAGCACCATTAAGCGCCAGACGTCTGCTTGGGCGGCCCCAATGGTTAGCCGGCTGTAAAGTTCCGTGGGTTTGCCAGGGAAGTTTTGCTCTACAAAAGCAAGACGATCTTCGGTAGAATGGAAACAGTATTGGTAGCTTCTAGAGAGAAGCCGATTCCAGCACCAAGCAGCCTTAATGGGCAGGCTAACTTTATTGGTGTAGTTAGTTTGCCAGATTGTTTTGGGGATCAGCGTCGCAGTTGATTGGCGATTGTCTTTAACTATTCCTCCTGAGCTGGTTGATATGGACGCGCTATTTTCTAGTTTGAAGCGTTGTTGCGGTAATAGCCAGTAATGTAGATAAAAAAGGGGGCGCATCGCGTTGGCTACGAGTTTGACCACGCGACCGGCAAGGAAGGCGGTGAAGTCATCGCGTTTGGATTGCCGAGACAAAAGTTCATTGCTTATGCTGATAATTCTACGGGTAGTCCTATGTTGATACCAGGCCTTCCCCAGGCGCGCCCCGAGGTTGAAGACCTCATGGCTTACAGCGCTCCGCTTGAGGGCCGCCGGGGCCTGCTTCGGCTCGACTTCAACGAGAACACCGTGGGCCCAAGCCCGCAGGTGGTGGATGCAATCCGCGCCATCCCCTCCGATCAGTACGCCGTCTATCCCGAGTACGACGGCCTGCGGGATGCGGTGGTTGCCAATCTCGCTGCAACTGGCCTCGGCCAGCCGCTCACCCCAGAGCAGATTGGCCTCTTCAACGGCGTAGACGCGGCGCTTCATGCCATTTTTCTTGCCTATGGCAACAGGGGCGACACGCTGCTGACCACATCGCCCACTTTCGGCTACTACACCCCCTGCGCCCAGATGCAGGGAATGGCGATTGAGGCGATTCCCTACCTGCTGCCGGATTTTGGCTTCCCCCTGGAGGAGCTGCGGGCGGCCCTACAGGGCTGCCCACGCATCCTGCTGATCTGCAATCCAAACAACCCCACCGGCACCCGGCTAGCACCGGAGCTGATCCTGGAGCTGGCGGCTTCGGCGCCTGGCACCCTGGTGGTGGTGGATGAGCTTTATGAGGCATTCACTGGCGACAGCGTGCTGCCATTCGCCGATTTCGCTGCCACACCGAATCTCTTGGTGCTGCGCTCACTTGCTAAAACTGCAGGCCTGGCGGGGCTGCGCATCGGTTTTGCCATTGGCGCGGCGCCAGTGGTGGATCGGCTCGCTCGGGTCACTGGGCCCTATGACATCAATAGCTTCGCCGTGACTGCCGCCCATGCGGCCCTGGCGGACCAGGCCTATGTGGACAGCTATGTGGCCGAAGTGCTGCGGGCCCGCACCTGGCTGGTGCGGCAGTTGCAAGCGGCAGGTGTGCGCCACCACGCCGCAGGTGGCAACTACCTGCTGATCTGGCCCGAGCGCCCAGCTGCCGAGGTGGAGCAGCGCCTGCGGCAGGCGGGCATCCTGGTGCGCTCGATGGCGGCCAAACCTCTGATCGACGGCTCCTTGCGGGTGAGCATCGGCACCACCGAGCAGATGCAGCGTTTCTGGGCTGTCTATCTGCAGGCCGATTAGCGCATCACCTCAATCACCATGCCATCGCCGAGCTTGCCCGGCAGGCTGAGGGTGCGGCCAGGTCGCTTCACCGGGGTGCCGGCCATGGCATCAAGGAAAGGTTGCAGCGTGGTTTGGTCGCAGTCCTTGGGGGTTTTGCCGCTGACAAATTGCACCGGGATCACGCGGCGGGGCTGCAGCTCGCGCACCACCTCGGCGGCTTCGGCACCGGTATACACCTTGGCGCCGCCACCAACGCCGATGATCAGCACGTCTGGGCGACCAAGCATCACCTTGTCGGCGGGGCTGAGCCGGGCCGCGGTGCCTCCTAGGTGGGCGATGTCGAGGCCGCCCTGCTTCCAGCGCCAAAGGGTGGATTGACCGAAGCGGCGCCCACCAACGCGATCGTGAGGGCCGGCAATACCTTCGATTGAAAGGCCACTCACCTTGAAGGAGCCTGGATCCACCAGCATCTTGCCTTTGGCCACCGGTGCGCCCTCATCCAGTAGTCGGCTGCTGGCCAGGATCACCGTGGCACTCACCCGCGGTTCGGCCAGTCCGGCGGCACAGGCCACTGCTTTAAAGGGGTTAACCAGCACGCTGGCCCCGCCGCCACTGATCAGCAAGGCGCTGTGGCCGTAGCTGGTGATCGTGACGCCGCTGCCTGCGAGGGCTGGGCCAGTTGCCAGCAATGCGGCGCCCAGGCCGAGCGAACTCAAGGTGAGAGCAGCGAAGGTGGGCAGCGGGCGCATGGAGAAGCGGCAATCGCTGTGAAGCTAACCCAACTGACTTGCTGTGGCTGGCTGGCTGGCCTGGCGCAGGAAGTTGGCCAGCAGGGCGTGACCCTCCTGGGTGAGCACGCTTTCGGGGTGGAACTGCACCCCCTGAATGTGGGGGAAATCGCGGTGGCGCAGGCCCATGATCGTGCCGTCGTCGAGCCAGGCGGTGATCTCCAGACAGTCGGGCAGTGATTCGCGCTCGGCGATCAGGCTGTGGTATCTGGTGGCGGTGAGCGGGTTGGGTAGACCCTCAAACACGCCCTGGCCGCTGTGGAGCACCGGCGAGGTCTTGCCGTGCATCAGCTCTTTGGCGCGCACCACCTTGCCGCCGTACACCTGGGCGATCGACTGGTGGCCCAGGCAAACCCCCAGGGTGGGGATGGTGGGGCTGAGCTGTTGCAGCACCTCCAGGCAGACCCCCGACTGGTCGGGGTCGCCGGGGCCCGGTGAAATCAAGATGGCGGCGGGGGCCAGCGCTCGGATCTGCTCGAGGCTGAGGGAGTCATTGCGCTCCACCCGCAGCTCAGCGGCTATTGGGTGCTCGGGCGCCAGCTCGCCCAGGTACTGCACCAGATTGAAGGTGAAGCTGTCGTAGTTGTCGAGAACGAGAAGCATCGCCGCGCCTGGCCTGCCCCCATTCAAAGGCCCAGCCGGCTCAGAAGCGGTGGCACAAGCAGCAGCAGGGCGATCATCAGTGAAGACAGAGCCGCCACCAGCACAGCAGCGGCGGCGCAGTCCTTGGCAATCCTGGCCAGGGGATGGAACTGGCGGCCGATGGCCAGATCCACCACCGCTTCGGTGGCGGTGTTGAGCAGCTCCAGCACCAGCACAGCCGCCACGGTGAGCACCAGCACGGCCAGTTGGGCCGTGGGTAGTTGCAGCCACAGCCCCAGGCCAAACACCACCGCTCCGGTGATCACATGGATGCGGAAGTTGCGCTGGCTGGCAAATCCATAGGCCAGCCCCTGGGCGGCATAACGAAAACTCGCCGGCAGGTCACTGGCCACAGTCCAGGCCCGGGCCCTGAGGCGGCGCCCACGAGTTTCTGGGGTCGGTAAGGGACGCAGATTGATCATGGCTCCGCTGGCACCTTAACCAGCCTTTCCTGGCGCGCCAGCATGGCGGCGAGGCTGGCTTCGTCGGGGTGGTCCCAGCCCAGCAGATGCAGCAGGCCATGGCTAGCCAGAAACAGCAGTTCCTGCTCCAGGTCGTGGCCATGCTCCGGTGCCTGGCGGGCTGCCGTTTCTATGGAGATGACGATGTCGCCAAGCTCCAGGGGCTCCGCCTCCCCGGATGCCGGCAGTGGCGGGGCGCCATCGGTTGCTTCGTCCTGGGCGGCGAAGGCCAGCACGTCAGTGGGTCCTTCCTTCTGGCGCCAGTCGGCATTGAGCTCGGCGATTTCGGCGTCAGTCACGAGGCTCAGCCCCAGGCTGTAGGCGGGCGCTTGCAGGGCGGCGGGAAGCTCCGGGGCCAGCTGGTGTAGCCAGGCGCTCAAAAGGGCTTGCCAGTGATCGGCATCTGACAGCAGCGGGGCCACCTCCAGATCGGGATCAGCGCTAAAGGCCAGGTCGAGATCGATCGAGGTGGCCATCTCAGCCTCCGGGTAGTTGGGGGCGGCCGAGCCAGGCGATCAGCACCAGGAAGCCCGTGAGCCCGAGGGCGGTGAGACCGAAGTGAAACAGGCTTTGGCGGCCCTTGCGCACCATGTTGCGCATCGCCAGCTTGATGAAGCTGGGGTTTTCGCTGGGCTGGGGATCAGTCATCGCTTCCGCCTCCAGCTAGCTCGACGCCCGCATGCAGCAGGCTCTGGATAAAGGGATCGAGATCGCCGTCCATGACGCCCTGCACGTCTGTGGTTTCCTTCTGGGTGCGCAAATCTTTCACCATTTGATAGGGGTGAAAAACGTAGTTGCGGATCTGGTTGCCCCAGGCCGCTTCCACAATGTCGCCGCGGATGTCGGCGATCTCGGAGGCCCGCTGCTCCTGGGCAATCACCAGCAACTTGGCCATCAGCAGGGCCATCGCCTTCTCTTTGTTTTGCAGCTGGGAGCGCTCCTGGGTGCAGCGCACAAACAGGCCGGTGGGGATGTGCAGGATGCGCACGGCCGTTTCCACCTTGTTGACGTTCTGGCCGCCAGCGCCGCCGGAGCGCGAGGTGGTGATCTCCAGGTCCTTGTCGGGGATGTCGAGCTTCACGTCCTCATCGATCTGGGGCATCACCTCCACACCGGCGAAGCTCGTCTGGCGTTTGTCGTTGGCGTTGAACGGTGAGATGCGCACCAGTCGGTGGGTGCCCTTCTCGTTGCGCAGGTAGCCGTAGGCATAGCGGCCCTCGATCTCGATCGTGCAGCTCTTAATGCCGGCTTCTTCCCCCTCGCTGAGCTCGTCCACACTTACCTTCATGCCGTGGTCTTCGGCCCAGCGGGTGTACATCCGCATCAGCATCAGGGCCCAGTCCTGGGCGTCGGTGCCGCCGGCACCGGCGTTAATGCTGATCACGGCGCCCTCCTTGTCGTAAGGGCCGCTCAGCAGGCGCTCGAGCTCCCAGCGATCCAGGTCGGCTTTGAGGGACTGCAGGGCTTGGTTGGATTCGGCCAGCAGATCTTCATCCGGTTCGAGGCCGTAGAGCTCCACGGTGGCCTCGCCGTCGGAGACGCTGGCCTGCCATTTCGCCAATTGCTCAAGCTGGGCCTTCACCTCGTCGAGCTGGCGCATCTTGACCTGGGCCTGCTTCTGGTCGTCCCAGAAGTCGCCCTGGGAGGCCAGCTGCTCCAGATCCTGTTGGCGGGCTTTCAGGGCCGGTACGTCAAAGACAGTCCTGGGCGTTGCCCAGGCGGTCAGTGAGTTCGGAGAGGTCGCGCTTGAAGTCGGTGAGATCGAGCACCGGTGCAGCTGAATAATTGCTTGACGGTATCAGCGCCGGCCAGCTCCGCCGCTAGGGGTCGGGGCTGGGGGAGCGGTTTTGTTGATTGGCTAAGTCTTGGCTTAGCTAATTGATATAGGTGCGAGGCTCCCGGGCCCGCGCGCCCTGGCCCGCTTCTACGATCAACAAAACCTGACCGGAGCCGTCTAAATGGCCGCCACCGTTGAGATCTACACCTGGCGGGCCTGTCCCTTCTGTGTGCGCGCCAAGGCCCTACTCGACCGCAAGGGAGTGGCTTACGCCGAATTTGCCATCGATGGCGACGAGTCGGCCCGCTCGGCGATGGCGGCTAAGAGCGGCGGGAGCCGCAGCCTGCCCCAGACCTTCATCAATGGCCAGCACGTGGGTGGTTGCGACGATCTTCATGCCCTCGAGCGCTCCGGCCAGCTCGACGTTTTGCTGGCGAGCTGAGCGGTGGCATCCCAACTGTTTGTGATCGATCCGATCGCCCGGCTCAATCCAGCCAAAGATTCCAGCGTTGCCCTGATGCAGGCAGCCCAGAGAGCCGGCGAGCAGGTGTGGGTGTGCACCATCGCCGATCTTTCTGCCGCCCCAGTGCCAGGAGCTCCCCTGCAAGGTCATGGCGCCTGGGTGGTGGCCACGCCCGTCAATTGCGAGCCCTGGTTTGAACTTGGCGATCCCCAGCTGCTGCCCCTCACCGCCTTTCCGCGGGTGTGGATGCGCAAGGACCCGCCGGTGGATGAGGCCTATCTCTATGCCACCCATCTGCTGGAGCTGGGGGAGCGTCAGGGAGTGCGGGTGCTCAACCGGCCCGCTTCGCTGCGAGCCTGGAACGAAAAACTCAGTGCCCTGCGTTGGAGCCAGCTGATGGCACCCACCCTGGTGGCTAGCAGGGTGACGGCGCTGGCCGCTTTCGCCGCCGAGCATGGCGAGGTGGTGCTTAAGCCCCTGGGGGGGCGGGCTGGCCAGGGGGTGGTGTTTGCTTCTGCAGCAACGCCGGGGTTGCGGGCCCTGCTGGAGCTGGTGACTGGCCAGGAGCAGCTGCCGGTGATGGTGCAGGCCTTCCTGCCCGGTGTGAGCGCTGGTGATAAGCGCATCCTGCTGGTGGATGGCGAACCCCTCGGGGCGGTGAATCGCATCCCCGCCGGTGGCGAGTTCCGCAGCAACCTGGCCGTGGGCGGTGCTCCGGAGGTAACGGAGCTCACGGAGGCGGAGAGGGCTATCTGCGCTGAGTTGGCGCCAGCGTTGCGGGCTGAAGGTTTGTTTTTTGTGGGCATCGATGTGATCGACGGCCGCCTCAGCGAGATCAATGTGACCAGCCCCACCGGCGTGCGCGAGGTGGAGCGGCTGGCCGGGATTCCCCTGGCGGATCAGACGATGGCGCGGCTGCTGGCTGCTTGATGGTCGGTGGCGCAGCTGAGCTGCTGCTGCAGTACCCCCAGTTTCAGGGCCACCTCCTGCAGCTCCCGCTCCACCGTTGAACCCCGCACTAGGCCGGCACCGGCGGTGAGCTCAAGCCGGTCGCCCCGCAGGGTGCCGCTGCGGATCGCCACCCGCAGGTCGGCGTCACCGGCGCTGTCGATCCAGCCGATTGGGGCGGCGTAGTGGCCGCGCTCGAAGGGCTCCAGGCTGCGTAGCCAGGCCATCGCCTCGCGCCGCGGCAGGCCCGCCACAGCCGGGGTGGGATGGAGGGCGGCGGCGATGCTCAGGGGCTGGTGCTGGCCCAGGGCTGCCGTGATCGGGGTGTGCAGATGCACCAGTTGGCCGTGGCGGGCCAGGCGTGGATGGCGCGATCGCCGCGGGTTGAGGCCCGCTCTGGCGAGTACGGCGGTGATCGTGTCCACCACCAGCTCATGCTCATGGCGATCTTTGCAGGAGTGCAGCAACCCTGCGGCCTGCTCTCCAGCTGGGGCGGTGCCCGCTAGGGCATCACTGCGCAGTTGCCCCTGGCGCACCGTAAGCAACCGTTCGGGGGAGGCGCCGATCAGGGCAGTCCCGCGGGCTTGCTGCCACAGAAAGCGGCAGCTGCCGCTCTGGTGGCGCCGTAGGGGGGCCAGCAGGGCCAGGGGATGGGGCGCGGCCTCAAGCTGCACCTCCTGGCGCACGGCCAGCACCACTTTTTCCAGCTCGCCCCTCTCCACAAGCTCCAGGCCCCGCTCAACCGCGGAGCGGTAGCTCTCCTGCCATGGCGAACTGCGGTGGATGGCGATTCGACTGACAACCCCCGGCTCCAGCCCGTCTTGTTGCACCAGGCGCTCCAGCCGGCGGGCCTGCTCCCACAGCTCTTCGGCTAGCTGGCGCGGCGTCACGCCACCGCCGAGGCTGCGCTGCAGCCGCAGCCAGCAGTGCTGGCCCTGGCGGCTCAGCTGCCAACGGGGCAGCACGGCCTGTACGCCTGGGATTGCTGTGGGCTCCGGCTGCAGGGGCGCTTCAAAGAAACCGAAGGCCAGCAGCACCCGCGGCCGGGCCAGGGGCGGGCCGCTCTCCGGGGTGGCTAGGCGGCTGAGGCAGGCGCTGGCAAAACGCTGGGCCAGCTCAAAGCGGCGCGGACCACTGAGCTCGAGGCTGTTGGTGCGGCCGGCGGCGGCGATGCAGAGCCCCGGTGCCCCGTCCCACAGGAAGCGGAAGCTGTCGCCGCCTGGAGTCAGGGCTTCATCCTCGGGCTCCAAATGGGGCAGCAGCAGCATCGGGTCGCCGCCGGCCAGGGGTAGGGCCAGGCTGAGGACGCCCTCCTCCTCCAGCTGGCGGGCCCGCTCGTTGGCGGCGACCAGCAAACTGGTGAATGAATCACCCGTTGAATCGGTGAAGGAAGAAGGGGCCTGCACCAGGAAGGGCCGGGGCCGCGACGAAGAGCTGCTCAAATGTATGGGCCCTGCAGTGGCTGCCGCCTGCGGCCCCCATGACTGAGCCCAAGGTCGTCGCAAGCCGTTACGCCAATTCCGTCGATCGCCGCCGCCTCTGGCAGGCGGCGATCAAGTGGCCGATGTACGCCGTGGCGGTGATGCCGGTGCTGCTGGCCGCCGGCTGGCGCCTAGGCCAGGCCCTGCCGGTGCGGTTTGACCAGCTGCTGCTGTTTCTGTTGGCGGCGGTGCTGCTGCTGGCCTGGGAAAACCTGGCCAACGATGTTTTTGATGCCGACACCGGCGTAGATGCCGACGGCAAGCCCCATTCCGTGGTGAATCTCACCGGCCGCCGCGATCGGGTGGCCGGGCTGGCCAACGGCTGCCTGCTGCTGGGCCTGGCTCTGATGGCGCTGGTGGCCTGGCGCAGCAGCCCGGCGGTGCTGGCTTTGGTGCTGGCCTGCTGCGGCCTGGGCTACCTGTATCAGGGGCCGCCGTTTCGGCTGGGCTATCGGGGCCTGGGTGAGCCCCTCTGCTGGCTTGCTTTCGGCCCCTTGGCCACCGCCGCCGGCCTGCTGGCCCTGGCGCCAGCGGGGGCCAGCGGGGTGCCCTGGCGCATCGCCCTGGCCCTTGGTAGTGGCCCAGCCCTCGCCACCACCCTGGTGCTGTTCTGCTCCCATTTCCACCAGGTTGATGAGGACGCCGCCCATGGCAAGCGTTCGCCGGTGGTGCATCTGGGTACGGCGGCTGCCTCGGGGTTGGTGCCCTGGTTTGTGGCCGGCTGCCTGGCCCTGCAGTGGGCGCCGGTGCTGCTGGACCAGTGGCCGCTCACGGCCCTGCTCGGCGTGATCGGCCTGCCGCCCGCCCGTCAGCTGATCGCCCTGTTGCAGCGCCACCATGGCGAGCCTGGGCGGATCAGCGGCAGCAAATTTCTGGCCCTGCGCTTTCAGGCGCTCAATGGTTTGGGTTTGGCCCTGGGCCTGGCCCTGGGGCGCTTCACAGGATGAGCCAGGGGGGCCTGCTGCAGTTGCAGTGGCGGCCCTTCGGCTTCGCCCTGCCCCAGCCCCTGGTTACGGCTGCAGGCTCCGTGCAGCAGCGGCGCGGCTGGCTGCTGCGCTTGCAGAGCCCCCAGGGCGATCTGGGCTGGGGCGAGGCCGCCCCCCTCGATGGCCAGCTGGAGCCCCTGGCGGCGGCTTTCGCTGCTTTGGATGCGAGCTATGGGACAGCCGAACTCGAGAGGTTGCTGCAGGCGGGCCAGTTGCCCCCAACCGTTGCCTTTGCCCTCGGGGCTGCCCTGGCCGAGCTGGCCGGCTTGCCGCAGCGCCGCTGGCTGCCGTCTCCCCCTGCGGCCCGGCTGCTGCCGGCAGGACCAGCCGCCATTGAGGTTTTGGAGCGGCTGGAGCTTGAGCTGGGGCCGGCTCCGGTGTTCAAGTGGAAGCTGGCCGTTTTCCCCGATGCTTTGGAGCGCGAGCTGCTGGAGCAGCTGCTGCAGCGCCTGCCAGCAACCGCCCGCCTGCGCCTTGATGCCAATGGCGGCTGGAGCCGGGCCACGGCGGCGGCCTGGGCCGGGCGTTTGGCGGGCGAGCCGCGGCTGCAGTGGCTGGAGCAGCCCCTAGCCCCGGCCGACCAGGCGGGCCTGGAGGCCTTGGCGGCCCAGGTTCCCGTGGCTCTGGATGAATCGTTGCAGTGCGACCCGGACCTGCGCAGCAGTTGGCCGGGCTGGCAGGTGCGCCGCCCTAGCCAGGAGGGGGACCCTCGAGTGCTGCTGGCGGCCCTGGAGCGGGGCAGGCCGCGGCTGATGCTCAGCACAGCCTTTGAAACCGGCATCGGCCGCCGCTGGCTAGAGCATCTGGCAGCCCTGCAGTCCGAGGGCCCCACGCCCGCGGCGCCGGGCTTGGCGCCGGGTTGGCAAGCCCCCGGAGCCCTGGCCAGCGCCGATCCGGCAGCGGTGTGGGCTGCCGCCGCCCAAATCAGCCGAGATCAGCAGCCATGACGCCCGAGCAGTTGCAAAAGCTCTGGGATGCCGGCCGCCTGGCGGCCTTGGCGGGCCCGGCCGCCAGCGACCAGCAGGCTTTGGCGGCGGCGATCGGGCCCGATGGCCTTGGCCCTTTGGAAGATCGTTGGGGGCCGGGGGTGGTGCTGGGCAGCGGCGGCAGCACGGGCGGTCGCCGCTGGTGCCTGCAGCCCCTGGCCCACCTGCAGGCTTCGGCGTCGGCTACCGGCCGCTGGCTGGAGGGGTTGGGGCTGGATCCTGCGAGCTGCCTGCACCTCAACTCCCTGCCTTTGCATCACGTCAGTGGGCTGCTGCCCTGGGTGCGCGCCCAGCACTGGGGCGCCTGCCACCAGCGTCTTGATCCGGCCTGGATGCGCGATCCGGCCCTGTTGGCTGCGGCTGACCCGCTGGATCCAGGCCGTCCGGCCTTGCTTTCCCTGGTGCCTACCCAGCTGCAGCGGCTCCTGGCTGCTGCCGAGGGCGTGGTCTGGTTGCAGCGTTTGGCCCTGATCTGGGTGGGTGGGGCACCGTTGCCGCCGGCGCTGGCGGAGCGGGCCAGGCTGGCAGGGTTGCGGCTGGCCCCTTGCTACGGGGCCACGGAAACGGCGGCGATGGTGTGTGCCCTGGCGCCCGAAGCTTTCCTGGCGGGCGCTTCGGGTTGCGGCGCCCCCTTGGGGGACGTGGAGCTGCGGCTAGGGGCGGAGCAGGCCGTTGAGGTGCGCTGTGAGCGGCTCAGTCCGGGCTGGCTGGAGGCTGGCCGGCTCCAGCCCCTGCCGCGCACTGCCGATGGCTGGTGGCGCAGTGGCGATGCCGGCCGGCTGGGCCCAACGGGGCTGGAGCTGCTGGGACGCCTTGATGGGGCCATTCACAGCGGTGGTGAAACCGTGTTTCCGGAGGTGCTGGAGCAGCGGCTGGCGCAGCTGGCCCAGGCCGCCGGCTTGCCACTGCAGGCGCTTTTGCTGCTGCCAATCGATGATCCCGACTGGGGCCAGCGACTGGTTGCCCTGGTGCGGCCCGACTCGCCCCAGCAAGGTTGGGAGGAGCTGCAGTTGGCGTTGCAGCAGCTTTGTGATTCCTGGCCACCGGCCGAGCGGCCAGGTCGGTGGCTGCTCTGCCCCGAGTTGGCGCCAGCGGAGCTGGGCAAATGGCAACGAAATCATTGGCGGGCCTGGGTTGATCAGCTAAAAGCTGTTGAGGTCGTTTCTCCCGCGTCAGTCGATGTCGAGCCTGTCTGAGACCGAAATCAGCAATAAGAAGCTGGCGGCGGGTCTCACCGGAATCTTTCTGGGCGCCTTTGGGGTGCACAAATTCATTCTTGGCTACACCAAGCCGGCGGTAATCATGTTGGTGGTATCGCTTCTGACCTGCGGGGTGGGCTATTTTGTTTTTCAGGTCATTGGCATTATTGAGGGCGTCATTTACTTGACGAAATCCAATGCAGAATTTGAAACCGAATACCTAGATGGCCAAAAAGATTGTTTCTGAGCTCTTAGCCCGGGCACCGGTTTTGTTGCTTTTGTCTGGAGCTGGTGCCCTCAGTTTTGGCCTGGCTGCAGCTATTCCCCACGACGGCTTGCATCCGCTGGCTCTGATGGCGGCCCTGCTGCCCCTGCAGTTGGCGGCGCTGCTTTACGTGTTCAGCCGGCCCTAAAGCGGCTGGATGCCCTGGCCCAGGCTCGATGCTTCCAGCCAGCGCTGCAGCCCAGCTGGCAAGGGGCAGCGCCGGCGACTGGCCGTCTCGATCGCCAGGTGCCTGGTGAGTGCCTTGGCTGCGGCCCTCTCGCCGCTGCGGAAGTTGTAGTGCACCTCAAAGCTGCTGGAATCCAGTCGCCGGGGTTCCAGCTGGATTGCTAGGGGGTCGCCGCAGACAAGGGGAGAAAGGAAGTCTGCGCTGCAATGCACTAGCGGCAGGGCAATGGCGGGTATGTGCCCCGGGGTGGGAAAGATTTCAGCGGCAGGCAGGCCATAGCGCTCCAGGCCTTCTTCATAAGCCTCGTGGCACCAGCGCAGTAGCTGGTGGAAATGCATCACCCCGGCGGCATCGGTGTCCCCGAAGCGCACGGTGCGGCATAGCAGCAGCCAGCTGCTGGAATCAGCGATCAACCGACCCCATGATCACGTCGATGGAGCCAAGGATGGCCATGATGTCGGCCACCTTGGCCCCCTTGAGGATGTGGGGCAGGATTTGCAGGTTGTTGAAGTCGGCGGCGCGGATCTTGAAGCGCCAGGGGGTGACGTCGTTGTTGCCCTGCAGGTACACCCCGATTTCGCCCTTGCCCGATTCCAGGCGGGTGTAGAGCTCACCTTCGGGAATCTTGAAGGTTGGGGCCACTTTCTTGGCCACATATTGATAATCAAAGCCGGCATATTCGCTGCCCTTGCCCTCCGCCATGCGGCGGGCCTCCAGGTGCTCGGTGGCTCCTCCGGGAATCATGGCGCAGGCCTGGCGCAGAATCTTGAGGGATTCGCGCATTTCCTTGACGCGCACCCGGTAGCGGGCGTAGCAGTCACCCTCCTGTTCGCAGACCACGTCCCAGTCGAAGTCGTCGTAGCACTCGTAGTGATCCACCTTGCGCAGGTCCCAGGGCACGCCCGAGGCGCGCAGCATCGGGCCCGACAGGCTCCAATTGATCGCCATCTCGCGACTGATCACACCTAGACCCTCAATTCGCTTACGGAAGATTGGGTTGTTGGTAATTAGCTTTTCATATTCGTCGATCTTGGGACCAAACCAGTCGCAGAAGTCGAGGCACTTCTCCAGCCAGCCGTAGGGCAGATCAGCCGCCACCCCGCCAATGCGGAAATAGTTGTTGTTGATCAACCGCTGGCCGGTGGCCGCTTCCCAGAGGTCGTAGATCATCTCCCGCTCGCGGAAGATGTAGAAGAACGGCGTCTGGGCGCCCACGTCCGCCAGGAACGGGCCAAGCCAAAGCAAGTGGTTGGCGATGCGGTTTAGCTCCAGCATCAGCACCCGGATGTAGCTGGCGCGCTTGGGCACGGGTACATCGGCCAGCCGTTCCGGCGCGTTCACCACAATCGCTTCGTAAAACATGCCGGCCGCATAGTCCATGCGGCTCACGTAGGGCACGAACATCACGTTCGTGCGGTTTTCGGCAATCTTCTCCATGCCGCGGTGGAGGTAGCCGACCACCGGCTCGCAATCCACCACGTCCTCGCCATCGAGGGTCACCACCAGCCGCAACACCCCGTGCATCGAGGGGTGGTGGGGGCCGAAGTTGACCACCATCGGTTCCGTGCGCGTCTCCAGCTGCGTCATGGGGCCGAGGGGTTAAGCGCTTTGCGGTGATCTTAGGAAGGAAGGGCCCGCTAGGGGATCTCTGACGGCGAAGATCGCACCAGCGCCCCCGGATAGGGCTCCTAAGCTCGGTGGGGCCGTGTTGTATCCGCGCAAACCATGGGTCAGCACCAGCCAGCGCCTTTGCGAAGGATCACGGCACCGGCAGCCGCAACCCTCGCGCGCTGGCTGCTGGCTCCACACCAGCTCCGGGCGGCCCGCCAGCGCCAGCAGCTTATCGACAGCCTCACGGCAGTGCTTCCCACCGCGGAGGAGAGCAGCCCGGTGGGGTTGGCGATCCTGCAGGGCGCCCGGGCCCTCAGCCTGGCTGATGGCGATTTTGACCAGGAGGAATGGGAGCTTTTTTACTTCTGCATGAAGAGCCTGCACCTCAGCGATGTCCAGCGCCAGAGCGCGGATTTGCATGGCCCACCCGATCCCAAGCGGATCAGCGCCAGCCTTGCCGCCATCGCAGATCCCGTCCAGCGGCTAGCCATTGCCCGCTGCTACTGCCTGTTTGCTGCGGCGGATGGCAAGGGAAAGGCGGCGGAACTCGGTCTGTTGCAGACCCTGCTCCAGGTGCTTGGTCACCCGGAACTGGAGCGGGAGCTGCCCGAGCTCTGCCGCCGCTTTCGCCCTGCGCCCAGCTGGTGGGGTCGCTTTCGCCATGGCTTGGGCCAGCGGCTAGCCCGCTGGGCTTCTCCCCACCGCCGCCGCCGCTGAATGGCCATGGTTGATCCCGCCGGCAGCGGCTTGTTTGAACATGTGCCCGTGCTGGCCGAGGCGGTGCTGGCGGGCTTTGCTTGCCTGCCAGCAGGCCTGCTGATCGACTGCACCCTCGGCGGCGGCGGCCATAGCGAGCTGCTGCTGCAGGCCAATCCCGGCTTGCGACTTGTGGGGCTGGACCAGGACCCAAGCGCCCGTGCCGCCGCCGCCGAGCGCCTCGCCCCATATGGCGATCGGGTCACAATCGTGGCCGCCAACTTCGCCGATTACATCCCTGCGGAGCCGGCCGTAGCGGTGCTGGCCGATCTGGGGGTGAGCAGTCCCCAGCTGGATGTGGCGGCCCGGGGCTTCAGCTTCCGGCTCGAGGGGCCGTTGGATATGCGCATGAACCCCGAGCGCGGCCAAACGGCTGGGGAGCTGCTTGATAGTGCCGGCGAGAGCGAGCTGGCAGATCTGATCTATGGCTACGGCGAGGAGCGCTTGTCGCGGCGGATTGCCCGGCGGATCAAGGAGCAGGGGCCCTGGGGGAATGCCGAACAGCCGCGCCATACCGCCGAGCTGGCCTACCTGGTGGCCGGTTGCTACCCACCGGCGGCGCGCCGCGGCCGCATCCATCCAGCCACACGCACCTTTCAGGCCCTGCGCATTGCCGTAAACGATGAGTTGGGGGTGTTGGACAAGCTGTTGCACAATGCCCCCAACTGGCTGGAGCCAGGCGGGCTGCTGGCTGTGATCAGCTTCCACTCCCTTGAAGATCGGCGGGTGAAAACGGCCTTTCTGGCCGACGCTCGGCTGGAGCGGGTAACGCGCAAGGCGATTAAGGCCAGCCCCGAGGAGGCCGAAGCCAATCCGCGCAGCCGTAGCGCCCGGCTGCGGGTGGCACAGCGGCGCAGTGAGTAGCTGGAGGATGCCTAGATGCTATGTAAGGACGTCTGAGGAATTCAATTTGCCCATGGAAGAGAAACAAGCAAATTCGCTGGCGCTTGCCACATTCGTGATTGGATCCGTTACGGGGGGCGCACTCAATGCCACTCTTATGGGCAGTATTCAGCATGAAGCAGGTATTAACGAGATTTACCACAGAGCGCGAAGCTATCAATCCCAAGCGCTCTCGATGGATCAGCTCGAAAGATGCCGCGTAATTGCTCGCAAGCTGCGCGATCCTGATAGGTAACCTATTGAATCTATTATTGACTTAAAACACTTTTATTTGCTTGTCCGATTCTGCTTCCATGATTCTCTTCTTAGCCAAAGCCCTGCAAGATAGTTAGCAAAGCAGCCGACCAAGGCTCCAGCTGCTACATCGGTTGGGTAATGGGCGCCGCTGCTGATTCTTGTGAATCCGCAGCCAATCGCCATCCCCAGTGCGGGCCATCGCAGGGTTGGGAAGATTGTTATCAAGGCGAGACTTCCACCAAAAGCAACTGCGGCATGTGAGCTCGGCAGTCCTAGTCCACTTGTTGACCAGGCTCGTTCGGAGAAGGCCCGGAATACATACACTTCTTGATCAATCGGACGCTCTCTGCGAATAATCAGTTTCAAAAATTCTGCAATAAGCCCTCCTAGGCCGGCGCTAAGGCAGATCGATATGGCAGCCATTTTTAATGATACGCTTCCTCTCTCAACCCTAAGTCTTAAAGGAGATGCAGAATCTGACCGGGGAAATGCCAGTGCTATCGAAATTGAAATCAATAACCACGTCCATATACTTCCACCAATCCTGAGAAGATAGTAAACGTCTCCTTTTAGGGCCCAGGCATTCGATTTAAAGAAGGATAGGATCTTGAAATCGCCAACCGCTAGGATAATTCCAGCCAACAAGCAGGAGAATAGTATTTTTCTTGTAGCTCCGTCTTTGTCGCCCATTTATTTAGATTTATCTGTTTTGATCCAATCACTTTTTAGGACTGAAAGATTGATAGGCTTCCCTTTGGAATAATTAAATCCGCTATATGTTCCCAGGATGAATACATTGCTAATGGGCGAAAGTTGTTCTCTCGTTTTATCGACGTCTTTTGATTCAACTATTAAAATCGATGATGGATGTTTTGCGGCATGCTGCATTATCCCATCAAGATCAGTCAATGTTGTGTCTGTGCCCAGATTGAAGACCAAGCTAGGCTCGTGGTATGAGTCCGCGGCGACGGGCAATGTGCCAAAATTATTGGAGTCAATAATTGATTTAATTTGTTCTGCTGGCCAAACATAATTTAGGTTTGGCAGAAAAGCTTCAAAAATAAGCCCAAAAACAACGACTGCAGATAGGGCTGAAGCATATAGCTGTCTTTTGGGGGTCTTGATTTTCCCTAATGCCAATACGCTGAAGATGCAAGTCAGAGCTATTAGGAGTGCGGCAACGGTTACGCTGCCGCTAGCCCAAATGCTTAGTAGGGGTATGCCAATAGCGAGAGCTAAGCCCGAAGCTATCCAGGCAAACATCCCAATCCTTTGTGGCCATTTAGATAGCCTAAGTAAAGGACCATCTTGCAGCCGATCGGGTTGAATGATGCCAATGCCTGCCAGAAGGCATAGAGGTGGGATTAGTGGTAATACATAGTGAGGCAACTTTGTGGGTACTAATTCAAATATAATCCAGGCTGGCACGAGCCAACCGCACAGGAATTGTGTTGTAGGGCTAAGGGCTTCTGAAGATCTCCGTAGTCCTGCCCAAGCCTTGGGAAGCAATAGCCAGGAAGCAGGCCAGAGCAAAAATGGTGTGATTAACAGATATGTTCCTGGTGGGGCACCATGGCTTTCCTGACCACTGATAATCTTGCGTAAAAAATCCTGGTTGATAGAATCTTGTACAAATTGCCCATCGCTAAGTGTCTGAATGCTGAAAAGCCATGGGCTAATTAATATTAAAGGGAGTAGTAGCCAGGGCCATGGTTGTATTTTTACTAAGGTTGAGATGCTGCGATCTTTCCAGCAGATCCATGCCAAGGTGAGTGAGGCAAGAACGGGTGCGACCGGCCCTTTGATCAATAATGCGACACCGAGACCGAGCCAAAAGAATATGCGTGCTCGCAGAAGCTTATGATCCTTAGGCATGCAATAAATCTGTGCGAGGCCTGCCTGCATGGCAACTATGGCAGCCAGTTGCATTGCATCAGTTTTTGCAAGATGAGCCTCAACTACGATTAAAAGACTGCATGCAAGTAGAACTGCGGCGCAAAATGACTGGAGATTGCCGACTATTTTTCTAAATCCCAAATAGAGAAACAAAACAGCGCTTGTTGCTCCAATTGTGGAGGGCAATCGATAGGGGCTGCGCTCAGTGGGGGCTATTCCTATTTGTTTGGCCATTCTGCTGGCAGTTGCTTGCAGCCAGTAAATGCCCACAGGCTTTTTGTATCGTGGTTTGTCTTGAAAACGAATATCGACTACGTTTCCAGTCGCCACCATTTGCTTTGTTGCTTGCATGTATCGGGATTCATCTCGATCTGTGGCTGGTAGGCTTGAGATGCCTGGAAGGTATAGAATTAAACACAGTAAAGCCAGTATTAATGTAGCGGTAATATCATTAGTCTGGATTTTGACTCTGATCCAGTTGTGAATTTTTTGAAATAAAATTTTCATTTATATTGCCGGCTTATTGGCCTCGGTCGGCATGGTTGGGTGTGGGAACAAAAACTAACGCCCCCGCTATTCCTAGTGCTGCGCCTATGCAAATATCGCTCAGGAAGTGAGATAGGCTGTTTATTCTCTGAAATGATGCAAGTATTGCAAGGACTATGAATACTGATCTGCCTCTTGGGTAAAACCAGCAGAGTGAAACTGCAAGGCCTGCCGCCACTGCCGCATGCCCTGAGGGAAAGCTCATTAGGGCAGATCTGCTAACGGAATCTGGTTTGAGTAATTCTTGCCCGAATGTGTCGAGAAAGCTAGTTCTTAGATTAAGCAGTGCTGAATGGGGCCTTACACGGTTTATCATTAGCTTTAGAAGGTCAACTATTAATGCCCCAAGGTAGCTTCCGGCGATTAGTTGGCAGGCAATTAATCGGTCACTCTTTTTACGCCAGTTGATTTGCTTTATCGCTAGAGCAGCAATGAGAATCATTGCTGCACCAGTGCCGTGGCCTCCTATTTCTGCAAGGCGGAGGACATTGCTTATCTCTTTCGGGAGGGGGTGTGTTGAGGTAAGCAGGGCAATCGGTACGTCAATCGTGAATGCCAAAAGCCCAACGCATACCAATAAAACGACGAGCCTTGCTGCTCGTTGACGCAGAATTGATAAATTTAAGGGGGGTACCCGTGGGCCCATTATTAAGTAATTGAGATATTTTGCTTGTGCTTTTAGACTGCTGGCAATCGGAGGCACTGGTGGAACTATACCTAATTCTTATTGTGGTCGCAAGGGTTCCGTCGGGATTGTGCTGTTGCGCACAACGGGCCTCTTTTGCCGACCCTTAAGATCGCCTTATATTTGAGGGCTCGATGCACTCTCGCTGAATTTTTAAATTCAGCCGATCAGGCCGGTGCGGTCTTCGGCGCCAAACAGCTGGCGGAAGGCGGCGGTGGAGATGCACAGCACCAGGGGCACCACCACCAGCAGGCCGCCGTAGCTGAACAGGCCGCCGATGGTGTGGACCACGCCCTCGATGATTCCGAGCCACAGCACCAGCCACCAGCTGGGATTAACCACGTTCACGCCAGAACCAATGGTTTTGGTGGGATTCGAGGTGCCCAGTAGCGACACCTGAATCAGGAACTTCTGGGAGACCAGCAGCCAGATGTAGAAGATTGCCACCACGATCATGGGGATCACGCTGAGGGCCTCGTTGAGCTTGCCCAGGCCTGCCCCGATCAGGGTGGCGATGGCACCGGCCACGGCTATGACGATTGCCAGCAGGATGCCGGAACCGAGCAGGCGGGCGCTGGCGGGACGGTCCCAACGGGTGAAGTCGGCGAAGCAGGGCTTGCGGCCCTCCAGGCTCAGCCAGGCGCCGCGGGTCAGGCCAATCACGGTCCACAGGGCAATGATCACGTAGCCGATCACGCCCACGATCAGGGCGGCCCAGGCGCCCGTGGGGTGCACAGCCATCACCTCATTCACGCTGGCTAGGCGAGCCCCGCCTACGGCGGCCAGGGCGGCGAAGGGCAGCAGGATCAGGGCGGAGAGGGCCTCAAACAGCAAAAAAGCCCAGGGGGCGCGGCAAAAAGCAGCCCAGCCGTCTTCTACGGCCTGGAGCACGTGCAGTTGGCTATCGCTGGATGGGGTGAGGGCCATGATCAAGGGCATATAGGCCGGACGGTAGCTATGAAGGCTGCAGGGCGCATCCCAGTTGTGATGCTTTGAGCAATGCTGCTCCGCTGCTTTGGTGGCTCTGCCTGGGTATTCAGGCGTTAGCGATCCCCGGTGCGTTGCTGCCCGTGCTGCCGGGACTGGCCTTGCTGCCCCTGGGGGCGCTGCTGTGGATCTGGGCGGTGGGCTGGAGTGCCGGCTGGCCGTCCCTGCTGCTGGCGATAGTGCTGCTGGTGCTCGGCTGGGGCGCCGAGGCCCTGGGGTTGGTGCTTGGTCCAGCCAAGCTTCAGGCCAGTCGTTGGGCGGGTTTGGGCGCCGGACTGGGCTTGCTGGTGGGCCTCCTCGGTCTGCTGCCGGCCCTGCCCGTTGGTGGCCCCCTGCTGGGCCTGCTGTTGGGCCCCTTTCTGGGGGCGAGCCTGGCCCAGTGGCTGGCAGCTCGCGGTGGCCTGGGCAGGGCGCTGCAGGTGGGGTTGGCGGTGCTGGTGGGGATGTTGGTGAGCAGGTTGGCTCAAGCCCTGCTGGGTGTGGTGGGGGTACTCGGCTTCATTTTGTTGACGCGCTGAGCTTGCTGAGCTGGCCTGAGCTCTCAGCGCAGCTCCCGCACCGCGGCCGCAACTGTTTCGATGGCCAGGGTGATCTCGGCATCGCCGCTGCCACGCCCCAGCCCGAAGCGGATCGAGGCGGCCGCCTGCTGACGGCTGCGGCCTAGGGCCGCCAGGACATGGGAGGGGGAGCCCTGGCTACAGGCCGAGCCGCTGCTCACGGCGAGCTGCTGGCGCAGCAGCCGGTGCAGGCGCGTGCCATCCACCCCTTGCACCGTCACGTTCAGGTTGTGGGCCAGCCGCGGCGCTCCACCGTTGAGCTCCACCCCGTTGAGCTCGATGCCGCCGAGGTCGCGCAGGCCCTCCCAGAGCTGGTCCCGCAGGGTTCCCAGCTGCCCGGCCCGCTCCTCCCGATCAGCCTCAGCCCCCAGCAGCGCCTCTCCCAGCCCCACCACCAAGGGCACCGGCAGGGTGCCGGCCCGGCGGCCGTCCTGCTGGCCGCCACCATGGAGCTGGGCAGCCAGCTGGAGACCCGGGCGCACCAGCAGGGCCCCCACCCCCTTGGGTCCATAAAACTTGTGGCCACTGAGGCTGAGCAGGTCGATGCCCAGCTCGTCGATGGCAAGCGGGATGTGGCCGGCGGCCTGGGCCGCATCCACGTGCAGCAGCACTCCCCGCTGCCGGCAGAGGGCCGCGATGGCGGCCAGGGGCTGGAGCACACCGATTTCGTTGTTGGCGGCCATCACGCTCAGCAGCAGCACGTCGTCGCCGAGGGCAGCCTC
Source organism: Cyanobium sp. WKJ7-Wakatipu (assembly GCF_024345355.1). NCBI lineage: Bacteria > Bacillati > Cyanobacteriota > Cyanophyceae > Synechococcales > Prochlorococcaceae > Cyanobium > Cyanobium sp. WKJ7-Wakatipu. Next base: position 57,468 of record NZ_JAGQAY010000008.1, on the reverse strand, counting down.
CAGCTGGGCTAGATCCACCAGGCCATCGGGCTGGATGGGCACCAGGCTCACCGGAAACCCATGGCGCCCCAGATAGGCCAGAGGGTCGAGCACGGCCCGGTGTTCGCTCACCAGGCTCACCAGTCGCCGCCGGGGGTTGCCAGCTGCCAGGGCCGCTTCGCATACCCCCTTAAGGGCCAGGTTGTTGGCTTCAGTGGCGCCGCTGGTGAAGATCACGGTTTCGGCGCTGCTGCCCAGCACTCGGGCCAGCTGGCCCCGGGCCCGCTCCACGGCGGCGGCAGCTTCCAGGGCCGGGCGATAGAGGCGGTTGGCTGGATTGGCGCAGTGCTCGCTCCACCAAGGCGCCATCGCTGCCACCACCGCCGGATCGCAGGGAGTGGTGGCGTGGTGGTCGAGGTAGGCGAGCATGGGCTGCTTGCAGGCTTCCATGTTGCCAACCAGAACCCTATTGCTGGTGGCCCTTGCAGCAGCGCTGGCGCCACCCAGCTGGGCGGAGGGCGGCGGGGTGCGGCCAGAGGATGCCCGGCCGCCAGGACTGCTGCTGCTGCAGGAGCGCCCCGGCCTGGGCGGCAAGCAGGCGATTGGTATTTATGGGGCTGTAGCCGATGCCAAGACCCCCGGCCTGTGGCGCATCAAGCTCTGGGATGAGCAGCCCAACGACGTCAAGGTGCGCAGCGAAACCATCCGCTGCACCCCTTCGGCGCCGATGCGGGTTACTAGCGATGGCCCCAACCTCTACATCCGCGAGCTGAACCCGGGCGGAGCGATCACGACCGCCAATCACATCGACCACCTGGTGTGGTGGGCCACCTGCTTCCCCGAGCAAGCCGGCAAGGATCCAGCTGGCCTGGGGCCCCTGGCCCGCCAGCTCGGCTACAGCGGCAGCCTGCGGGAATCCGAGCAGATCGTGCCTGGACGCTCCCGCTGAGCGCCTGCAGACTGATCCATGCCGACTGGATACCTGCAGAGTGGCCGCCATGAACCCAGATCTGACCCCGGCCCAGGAACCTGAAGCGACGCCCGTGCGCTTGCTCCTGGTCGACGACGAGCCCGGCCTGCGCACGGCGGTAAAGGCCTATCTGGAAGATGAGGGCTTTGCGGTGACCACCGCCAACGACGGTGAGGAGGGCTGGGCCGTGGCCCAGGAGATGCTGCCCGACGTCATCCTTAGCGACGTGATGATGCCGCGCCTCGATGGCTACGGCCTGCTCCAGAAGTTGCGGGCCGACGAGCGGCTGGGCGGCACGCCGGTGATCTTTCTCACCGCCAAGGGCATGACTGCTGATCGCGTCACCGGCTTCCAGGCCGGCTGCGACGACTACATCCCCAAACCCTTTGATCCCGACGAGCTGGTGGCTCGGGTCAACAATGTCGTCAAGCGCCAGCAGCGGCTGCTGGCGGAGGCGGCCCGCTTTGCCGATGCCGACATTGGCCAGCTGTCCAAGCAGATCACCGAGATTCGCTCCCTGCTCGCCACGGGCAGTGCCAAGAAGCCAGCCAGCGCGCCCGAGCATGTGTTCACGCCGCGGGAGGCCAGCGTGTTGCAGCTGGTGGCCGAGGGGATGATGAATAAAGAGATCGCCCGGCGACTGGAAACCTCGATCCGCAACGTCGAGAAGTACGTCAGTCGGCTGTTCATCAAAACCGGCACCGCCAGCCGCACCGAACTGGTGCGCTACGCGCTCGAGCACGGTCTTGTTGACTGAAACAGGCTTGTTGACTGAGCCAGTCTTGTTGACTGAGCCAGGCTGGCTGGCGCCTGCCCTCAATGGCGGCTTCGCCTATAGGGATCGCATCGCCCCCAGGTCCGCCGGCCGGAGCGTCAGCGCTTTTTATGCCGGTTGCTATCGCCATTCAACGCCTACCGATTGGCTGCAGCGCCTCGCCGCCGGGGAGATCTCCAGGAACGGCCAGCAGCTCCAGTCCGATGGGGCCCTCGCAGCCGGAGATCAGCTGATCTGGCATCGGCCCCCCTGGCAGGAGGCGGCCGTGCCGGTGTTGCCCAGCCCCCTGTTCGACAACGGCGACCTGCTGGTGTTCAACAAGCCCAGCGGCCTGCCGGTGCTGCCGGCCGGCGGCTTCCTGGAGCACACCTTGCTGGCCCAGCTCCAGGACCGCTGGCCCGAGGCCCGGCCCGTGCACCGCCTGGGACGCTTCACCTCGGGCCTGCTGGTATGTGCCCGCAGCTCCACCAGCCGAGCCTGGCTAAGCGCCCTGCTGCGGGAGAGCACGGCGCAATGCCGCTGCACCAAGACCTACCGGGCCCTGCTCCAGCCCCCGGTCCCCGAGTCCCCCTTGCTGGCGCTGGAGCCCGACCATCAGCTCAGCCTCACCACGCCGATTGGTCGCTGTCCCCATGCCCGGCTGGGCACCATATGGGCCGCGGCTCCGGCGGATCCGGTTGCCCTGCCGGCCCGCAGCGAATTGCGCCTGCTGGAGCGGGGCGAGCGGGCCTGGTTGGTGGAGGTCACGATCGCTACGGGGCGGCCCCACCAGATCCGCATCCACACCGCCGCCGCCGGGGCGCCCCTGCTGGGAGATCCGCTCTACGCTCCGGGCGGGTTGGCCGCCGAGCAGGCCCTGCCGGGGGACGGTGGATACCACCTGCACGCCCACCGGCTGCGGTTGGTCTGCCCCGATGGCGACCTGCTTGCGCTGGAGGCGCCTTTGCCCGAGGCCCTGCGCGGAGCTGCCGATGGCTGAAGTTCAAGCTCCGGGCCTGCACCTGCGCCACTGGCCAGCCTGGCTGGCGCCCAGCGCCGCGGCTGAGCTGCTGGAGCGCCTGCAGCTCGAGGTGCCCTGGAAGCAGGAGGCGATCACGATTTACGGCCGCCGTCACCTGCTGCCGCGGCTCACCTGCTGGATGGCCGATCCCGGCTGCGGCTACAGCTACAGCGGCCTGGCCAACGCGATTGAGCCCTGGTCGCCGGCTGCCGCCGAGCTGCGCGAGGCCCTGCAGGTGCTCACGGGCTGGCGCTTCAACTCCCTGCTGCTCAACCGCTACCGCGACGGCCGCGACGCCATGGGCTGGCATGCGGACGATGAACCCGAGCTCGAGCCCACCGCCCCGATCGCCTCCCTCAGCCTTGGCGCCCCCCGCGACTTCCGCCTGCGGCCCCAGCCCAGCCCGCGCAATCGCGCCGCTGTCGCCTCCGGTGCCTGCCAGTTGCCTGCTGGTTTTGGCGATTGCACCCCGTTCAACATTCCATTGCAAAACGGCGATTTGCTGTTGATGGAGCCCCCCACCCAGTTGTGGTGGCAGCACGCCCTGCCGCGCCGGCTGCGGCTGCAGCAGCAGCGCCTCAACCTGACGTTTCGGGTGGTGCGGGCCAGCCGCTAATCAGCCCCGCTCGAAGGCGATCAGGTATCCAGCGCTTGGATCAGCGCTTCCAGATTGGTGCCAACTTGATTGGCCACGTCCTTGAGGATCTGCCGGAGTGTGCCCACACGCAAAGGTTTATGGGCGGGGATGGTGAGGTGTTGCTGCCCGTTCGGCAGCAGGCGAGTGAGTCGCATGTGGCTGCCACTTTGTCGGGTCACGGCATAGCCAAATCGGGCTAACCGCCGCGCTAGTTCTGCACCATCGAGATCACGGGGGATCTTCACAGGGCAAGCAGTTCCTGGCGCACGTGATGAAGCCGTATCAACGGGGGCGCATCACCCTCCTCAAAGTGGCAGTGCACGGCATCACGAATCTCTTGATGCAGCTGCTCCAAATCTTCCGCCTCTGTGTGAATCGAACTGCCAACAGCGTTGGCTCGGAATGACCCGTCCTCGGCTTCTTCCACGACAAAAAGAATTTCGTTCATCGTGCTTTTGCCCGGGGCCCTCTGCCAAGAAAGAGTCTGGCATCGAATCAGGGGGCTGGTTGGTCTGCGGGATTGCCCGCTTTGCGGGGTCAGCCCCGCTCGAAGGCGATCAGCCTTGAGAAGTAAAAGGGCGCCTTGTTGAGGCTGCGGCGCATGGGCTTGAAGCCGGCTTTGGCCGCGGCGGCCACGATGCCATCCTCGCGCAGGGTGTAGGCCCGGGTGGTCTTGCTGGGGCCTGGGAACAGCTGGCCGATGCCCTTGAGCAGGGCCAGCAGCGGCGTGTAGGGAGCGAAGCTCACGATCAGGTGCCGCTCCGCCATCGAGGCCAGGTGGCGCACCATCTCCTCGGCCGGGGCCTGGGGGTAGTGGATGAACACGTCCAGGCAGATCACCGTGTCGTAGCGACCCTCCAGGCTCTCTAGATCGGAGGCCAGGAAGCTGATCTGGCCGGGCTTGACGCCCAGATCAGCAGCGCGGCGCTGCGCTTCTTGCACCATCGCAGCAGAGAGGTCGGAGGCGGCGATGGATCCCGCACCCAGCTGGGCCAAGGGCAGGGTCAGGCTGCCTACGCCGCAGCCGGCATCACAGAAGCTGCGGCTCTCAAGTCCGCCCTGCTCCTGCAGCCAGGCCAGCACGTTGTCCACCGTCTTCTGGTGGCCAATGCGGATGTTGCGCTGCACCCGGTTGACGTCGTCGCTGTCGCTGTAGATGCGATTCCAGCGCTCAAAGCCGGTGGTTTCGAAGTAGCCCTTCACCTCAAGTTTTTCGGCCTGGTTGGCTTCCAGTAGCTGGTCGGGGGGCATGGGGATATCCGGTCGTGGCGCGGATCCTAGGGAGTGACTTCTGCTCCGGGTCGCTGCCAGCTGAGTCCGGCGGGCCCCTCCTGCCAGCGCAGGGTTTCCGCCAGGGGCATGCCCAGCAACATCTGGTCGAGGCTGCGGTCATCGCCCAGCACCCGCCGGGGCAGCACGGTGGCCGCGGCGATGGCCCGGGCCGGCTCACCGGTCCACTGGGCCAGGCGCCGCACCCCCTCCAGCAGCTGCAGGGTGACGCCGGCCAGGGTGCCGTCTTCCAGCCGGCAGCTGCCGTCGGCCACGATCAGCAAGCGCTCATCCCAGCGGTGCTGGCCTTCGCCGAGGCCGTAGGGGGCCAGGGCATCGCTCACCAGCACCACCTGCTCAGGCGCCAGCCGCTGCAGCAGCACCGCCATGGTGGGGGCCACGTGCACCCCATCGGCGATCAGGCCGATTGCCACATCCCCTCGTAGGGCGGCAGCCGCCACCGGCCCTGGCGCGCGCCGGTGCATGTCAGGCATGGCGTTGAAGGCGTGGGTGAGCATCGTCACCCCGGCAGCGAAGGCTGCCTGGGCCTGGGTCTCGCTGGCGGCGCTGTGGCCCAGGCTCACCACGATGCCCCGCTCGGCCAGGGCGGTGATTACGGCGCCAGCGCCCTCCAGTTCTGGTGCCAGGGTCACCAGATCGATGTCGCTTTCAAAGCCGTCAATGCGCTGCAGCAGGGCGGCCAGGCTCGGGGCGGCCAGGTGCTGGGAGGGATGGGCGCCCCGGCGACTGGGCTCAAGGAAGGGACCCTCCAGGTGGGCGCCCAGCAGCTGGCAGCGGCCTGGTCGGTGGGCTGCCCGCGCCTCGGCCAGCACGGCCAGGGCCTGGCGCAGGGGTGCAACGCCGCAGGTCACCAGGGTGGGACAGATCGCTTCGACACCATCGCGCCAGAGCAGCTCCAGCAGAGCTTCCAGCTGGGGAAGATCGGCCGGCGTGAGCTCCGGAAAAGCCAGGCCCAGGCCGCCGTTGATCTGCAGATCCACCCCGGCCGGGCTGAGCCAGTCGCCGTGCCAGTCGTCACCGGCGGCCCGGCTGCCGGCGGGCAAAGGCTCCACCAGGCTGATCAGATCGTCGTCGTCAAGGCCGATGCGCCAGCGCTGGTTGGCGCCATGGCTGCAGCGCTTGGCCTGGGGCAGTCGCACATTGCTGAGCCAGCGCATGGGCAGAAGGGCCGCCAGACGGGACAATGCCATTCTCCGCCTGCGCCTGCGTGGTTGCCATCCCCCCTTCCGATTCGCCCGCGGGCCCCGGTGTTCCCAGGGTCGCGGTGGTGATGGGCAGCGACTCAGACCTGCCCACGATGCAGCCGGCGGTGCAGGTGCTGGAGCAGTTTGGGGTGGTGGTAGAGGTGCGGGTGCTCTCTGCTCATCGCACTCCCCTGGAGATGGTGGAATTTGCCCAGATGGCCCGAGGGCGGGGCTTCAAGGTGATCGTCGCCGGCGCCGGCGGCGCCGCCCACCTGCCCGGCATGGTGGCCGCGCTCACCACCCTGCCGGTGATCGGCGTGCCGGTGCAGAGCCGGGCCTTATCGGGTGTGGATTCGCTGCATTCGATCGTGCAGATGCCCGCTGGTATCCCGGTGGCCACGGTGGCGATCGGTAATGGCCTCAATGCTGGCCTGCTAGCGGCGCAGATCCTGGCCACCGCTGATCCCCGCCTCGCCCAGGAGATCTCGGACTACCGCGATGGGCTGCACGGCCAGGTAACGGCCAAGGACACCCGCCTGCAGCAGCTGGGCAGCCGGGCTTATCTGGAGCAGATGGGCTGATGCTGGAACGGCTCGTTCTGCCCCCCTGGCTCAAGGCCGGCCTGGCCCTGCCCTTGCTGGTGCTCAACCTCTGGGTGCTGCGCCAGCTGCTGCTGCCCCTGGCGCCCTTCCCGGCCCTGTTTGTGGCGGCCGCCCTGATCGCCTTCCTGCTGGATTTGCCCAGCCGCTGGCTGATGGGCCGCGGTCTGCCGCGTTGGCTTGCCTACGCCCTGGTGGTGGGAGTGAGTGTGGGCCTGATCGGCCTGGCCGCCGTCTGGCTGGTGCCGCGGCTGGTCGAGCAGTTGGGCGAGCTGATCACGGCCCTGCCGGGCTGGTTGGCCCAGGGGGAAACCCTGTTGCAGCAGCTGCAGGCCTGGGCGGTGGCGCGGGGTCTGCCCACCGATTTTGGCGACCTCAGCAGCGAGCTGCTCACCCGCACCAGCCAGCTGGCCCGCCAATTCAGCCAGCAGCTGCTCAGTCTGTTGGGCACCACCGTGGGCCTCACGGTCAACACTGTGATCGTGCTGGTGCTGGCGGTGTTTCTACTGCTGGGAGGGGAGGGCATCAGTTCCGGCCTGGCCCAGTGGCTTCCCCTACGGGCGCGCAGCCTGGTGGTCACGACTTTGAACCGCACCTTCCGCGGCTACTTCGCCGGCCAGGTGTTGCTGGCCCTGATTCTCAGCGTTGCCCAGATCGTGGTGTTCACCCTGCTGGGCATTCCCTATGGAGTGCTGTTTGCGGTGGCGATTGGCTTCACCACCCTGGTGCCCTACGCCAGTGCCCTCACGATCGTGGCGGTGAGCGTGCTGCTCGCCCTGGATGATCCCCGCACGGGCCTAGAAGTGCTGGCCGCAGCCATCAGCGTTGGTCAGGTGGTGGACCAGGTGATCCAGCCCCGGCTGATGGGCCGAATTGTGGGCCTGCAGCCGGCCTGGCTGCTGATCAGCCTGCCGTTGGGTGCGCGCCTGGGCAGCCTGCTGGGCCTGGGGGATCTGCTCGGCCTGGTGCTGGCGGTGCCGGTGGCCAGCTGCGCCAAGACCTTCCTCGATGCTTGGGGAGAGCAGCTGCGCTCCGGTGAGGTGCCGGTGTTCAGCTCCCCTGCGGGATCACGCCCTGAGCTGCCAGATAGCTGAGCACCACGGCCACCGACTCCTCCAGGTTTTGGCTGCCGGTATCCACCCTTAGCTCGGGCTGCTCGGGGGCCTGGTAGGGGCTGGAGATGCCCGTGAACTCCTTGATTTCGCCGGCCCGAGCCTTGGCATAAAGGCCCTTGGTGTCGCGCCCCTCGCAAACCTCCAGGTCAGCGGCGCAGTGGATTTCGATGAAGTCGCCGGCGTCCACCAGGGCGCGGGCCTTGTCGCGGTCGGCCTTGAAGGGCGACACGAAGGCGGTAAGCACCACCACCCCCGCATCTAGAAAAAGCTTGCTCACCTCGCCAATGCGGCGGATGTTTTCCTCGCGGGCAGCATCGGAGAAGCCCAGGTCCTTGCAGAGGCCGTGGCGGATGTTGTCTCCATCCAGCACGTAGCAGGAGAGCCCCCTCTCAAACAGGGCCGAATTCACGGCGTTGGCCAGCGTGCTCTTGCCCGAGCCGCTGAGGCCGGTGAACCAAAGGATGGCGCTGCGGTGGCCGCGCTGCAGGGCCCGGCCAGAGCGATCCTCCGAGGTGTGGTGCCAGGCGATGTTGGTCGAGGCCCCCTGGTTGGTTAGTTCGCCGTAGGTGGGGTTGGTGGGAGCGGCGGACATCGGCGCAGGGCGTTGGGACGGATGGGGCCATTCTCCCCTGTGCATCGCGTCAGGCCCTTGAGAGGTGCTTTGGTGCCCGGGGGCTGATTTTGATTCTAGAATTGACAACTATAAGTGCTTTCCGCAATGGCTGTCAGCATCAAGAGCCCTCGGGTGGACGCCCTGCTCGAGCAGCTGCGGCAGCTCACGGGCAGGGGGGTCACGGAGATTGTGCGGGATGCCTTGGAGCTGGAGCTGCAGCGGCAGCGGTGGTTGAGCCGGCGCAGGCGCCTCAGTGCCGAGTTACCAGTCCTGCAGGATCAGGCCATTGAGACGGCCAAACCTTTCCATCCCGATTCGCTGTACGACGAGCAGGGTTTGCCATCGTGATTCTGGATACTTCGCTGCTGCTCGCAATTCTTCAGCGAGAGCCGGGGTGGGAGCGACACCAGCAGGAGCTCGGGGAGGCAGAGGTTTTACGCATGTCCGCTGGCACCCTGCAGGAGCTGCTGCTGGTTGCTCACTGCCGTGGTGTGCTCGAACCGATGCAGACCTTGCTGGATCTGATTGACCCCGATCTGGTGCCGGTGGATGCGGATTTGGCAGAGCGCGCTCTCGGCATCTTCCAGCGTTTTGGCAAGGGCCAGGGCCATCCGGCCCAGCTGAACTTCGGGGATTGTTTTGCGGCGGCCCTGGCTGAGCGTGACCAATTGCCCCTTGGCTACATCGGCGACGATTTCACCAAGGCCGGCTTCTGAGGTTCGTGGCGCTTGCCTTTCAGCCCCCCGCCTGTTTGGGCCGGTAGCCCTCCTTCTCCAGGGCCGCGAGCGCCGGAGCCACCTGGTCGCCCTGCAGTTCGATCACCCCTTCTTTGACGGTGCCGCCTGTACCGGCAACGGCCTTGAGCTGCTTGAGCAGCGTTTTCAGCTCGGCTTCCGGCACCTCAAGTCCCGTGATCGCCGTCACCAGTTTTCCGCCCTTGCCTGCCTTGGTGCGCTGCACTCGCACCCGTTGCTGGGCCTTTGGACTGGGTGCGCCCGCCGGGCCGGCCCCAGCGGCGGTGGGTCTGGCCGTGCTTGCGGCGTTGCTGCTGAATTCCTGCCAGCTGCCCTTCTTGGCCATGCCCAATCCTGCAACGCTGGTTCGGATTCTGGTCGGCGCAGCCTTCCCCCGGATTGCAATGCCCCCGCTTCGGCCCTTAACCCAGGGGTCTCGCCACATCCGGGAATGCAACAAGAACAGCGCGGTCTTCCGTGACCAGCGGCACCCCCAGTTGCTGCGCAGCAGCCACAAACTCGCAGTCGTAGGCACTGCAGCGGCTGCTGTGAGCCAGCTGCAAAACCTGTTCGGACCCCACGGGTTCGTCCTGACCGGCCAGCAGCGCCTCTGCTCGTTGCATCAGTGCCACGGCCTGAGAGAGCAGGAGTAGGTCACGCCGTAGGTAAGTGGTGAGCACATTCCGCCACTCACGGCGCCAGAGCGGCGGTGCTGCCCAGCGGGGTTGATCGAGCAACAGAGCTTCTGCCAACTTTGTTTTGGGCCCTGGCAGCAGCAGATAGGCCAGGACGTTGGTGTCGACAACAATCAAGGCCGACCTTCGCGCTTGAAGGCATCGATCTCAGCCGGATCAAAGCTGTGCTGAGCCAGGCTGTCGCGCAGGGTCCGAATCTCTCCTAGCTGCTGCTCTGCGGCCAAGTGGTCATGGCCTAGTCCGGCCTCCAGGCAAACGATCGCTTCATTGTTCAGGCTGCGCCGGTGCCGCTTGGCCGCCGCGGCGAGCCGGGCATGAAGCGCCTCGGGCAGGTTTTTGAGTGTGATGGTTTTGGCCACGGCAGCCAGTGATCTCAAGGCGATACAACCATTATGGATCCGTTCTGGACCCTTGCAGGCCGTGGTTCTGGATCGCCGTGCGTCGTCCAGCGATGCTCGTGTGCTGGAAGCGCTGCTGCCGGCCGCTGGCTTCTTAGGCTTACAAGATCTGATAGCGCCACCGGTGACAAGCACCGTCTCTCCCAGCTCCGCAGCCAGCGGCGTCGATCCAGCGGCCCTGGAGCGCGCAGCCCGCCCCAACAGCCTGGGCCGCTACGGCCAGTTCGGCGGCCAGTACGTGCCCGAAACCCTGATTCCCGCTCTTGCGGAGCTGGAGCAGGCCGCGGCTGAGGCCTGGAAGGATCCGGCCTTCACCGACCGGCTCAACCACCTGCTGCGCACCTATGTGGGGCGCCCCAATCCCCTCTATGAGGCCGAGCGGCTCACGGAGCACTACCGCCGGCCCGAGGGCGGCCCGCGCATCTGGCTGAAGCGGGAAGACCTCAATCACACCGGCGCCCACAAGATCAACAACGCCCTAGGGCAGGCGCTGCTGGCCCTGCGCATGGGCAAAAAGCGGATCATTGCCGAAACAGGAGCTGGCCAGCACGGCGTGGCCACCGCCACCGTGTGCGCCCGCTTCGGGCTGGAGTGCGTCGTTTACATGGGCGCCGAGGACATGCGCCGTCAAGCCCTCAATGTGTTCCGCATGCGGCTGCTGGGGGCAACGGTGCAACCTGTGACTGCCGGCACTGCCACCCTCAAGGACGCCACCAGTGAGGCGATCCGCGACTGGGTCACCAACGTGGAGAGCACCCACTACATCCTCGGTTCGGTGGCGGGCCCCCACCCCTACCCGATGCTGGTGCGCGATTTCCACGCCGTGATCGGCGAGGAAACCAAGCGCCAGTGCCACGAGGCCTTTGGCCGCTTGCCCGACGTGCTGGTGGCCTGCGTGGGCGGTGGCTCCAACGCCATGGGCCTGTTCCATCCCTTCGTGCAGGACACGGCCGTGCGCCTAGTGGGGGTGGAGGCCGCCGGCGATGGCGTGGCCACTGGCCGCCATGCCGCCACCATCACCGAGGGCCGCGTTGGGGTGCTGCACGGCGCCATGAGCCTCCTGCTGCAGGACGAGGAGGGCCAGGTGCAGGAGGCCCACTCGATCAGCGCCGGCCTCGATTACCCCGGCGTGGGCCCCGAGCACAGCTACCTCAAAACCATCGGCCGGGCCGAATACGGCGCCGTGACAGACACCGAGGCGCTGGACGCCCTGCAGCTTCTGTGCCGGCTGGAGGGCATCATCCCGGCCCTGGAAACGGCCCACGCCTTCGCCTGGCTGGAGAAGCTCTGCCCCACCCTGGCCCCCGGCACCGAGGTGGTGCTCAACCTCTCAGGCCGCGGCGATAAGGACGTGAACACCGTGGCAGAGAAGCTCGGCGACAAGATGGGGGGCTGATCCCAGCCCGCTCTGGCATCAGCCCAGGACTGGGAAGTCGAAACGATTGCCGAAAAGTGAAAAGAGCACCTGCCATAGGTTGGGGTGCTCCTTGATCTCATCGGCTGCCTCGCTCTCAATTGTTTGCAGCTGATCGGGGCTCAGCTCGAGGCCGGTGGCAAGACGGGTCAGGATCTCGCGCTCTTGCTCGCAGATGAATTCATCATCCTGCTGGTGTCTTGAGGCGGAAGCCACCATCACGGCGGTTTTCATGGCCAGTTCCCGTTGCTCCGGATTTATAAAAGCTGCCAGCTCCTCGATGCAGGAGGGATCAGATAATTAATCTTCCCAATTAATAATTTTGGCCTGAAGTTTGTATTGTTTGCTCAGAGAGTCCAGGAGGTTCTCTTCTTCAAGAGATACCCCGCCATCTGCAAGGGCAACCAGATTGAGAATTCTCAGGATCACTCCTGCTGATTGGAGGTCCATTAACTGGTTGAGCTGAAGTTTGAAATCAGTTTATCGGCTTTGGCTGTGGAAATAATCCGCGCTGGGATTGATCGCCAACGGCCCGATCTAGCGCAAAAGCCTTTCCAGCGCCTGGGCCACCGAGCCCACGGCGGCTCGGGCCGTGGCATAGGCCATGCGCATCGGCCCCACCAAGGCCACCTGGCCCACGCCGCCGTCGCCGCTGCGGTAATTGGCCTGCACCACGGCGCACTGGTGCAGGGCCCGGTGGGGATGCTCGGCGCCGATCCAAATGCCCGGCTGGGGTAGGAGCTGTTGGGGCGCATCCTCCACCAGCTCCACTAAGGGGCGCAGGCTGAGGGTCTGGCTAAATTCCGGCTGGGCAAGCAGGCCAGCGAGGCCCATGGCTACAGCGCCCTCGCCCTCCAGCTGGCGCGACTGCCCATGACTAGCCAGCGCTTGGCGCAGCACGGCGCCGCTGCTGGTCAGGTGGGAGGGCAGGGCGGACCAGTCGATGCTGCCGCCCTCCAGTTGGACCGCGACCCAGCGCTCCAGGGACGCCAGTTCCGCTACTGCAAGGCAGGGCAGCCGCAAGTTGAGGCTGCTGGCTGTGGAGCCCCCCTCCACCAGGAACACCAGCAGGCGTTCACCACTGGCCACCAGTCGTAGGGCCTGCAGCTGGGACTGCTGGCGTTGGGGCCTGGTGATCAGGCTGAGCAGGCCCGTGAGATCTGCCAGGCGCCGGCTCAGATGCAGCAGCAGATCGTCGAGGGCTGCCCACTGCAGGCTGAGTCCGGTGAGTTCGCGCTCCAGCTGCAGGGCGGCCGCGCCTGGTGCGGGCAGCAGCTGGTCAACGTAGGTGCGGTAGCCCTGCTGGCTGGGGATTCGGCCAGCGGAGGGGTGGGGCTGGGTGAGCAGGCCACGCTGCTCCAGCGCCCCCATGGCTGAGCGCACCGTTGCCGGGCTGGCCTGCAGGCCAAAACGGCGCACCAGGGTCTGGCTGCCCACCGGCTCCATCGTGTCGACGTAGTGGCGCACGGCGAGCTGCAGTACTTCCTGCTGCCGGGCGGGCAAGGGCCTGGGTGAGGCGGACTGCAAGCGGGCGCCGCTGGAGAGATTCGATCGTACGCAGCCCCGCGGGTGTCAGTAGCGGGGTACGGCCGGATCGACCTCCACACTCCAGGCGTCGATGCCCCCTTGCACATTCCAGACGGCATCAAAGCCGTGTTCCTGCATCAGCCAGCAGCCCAGATGCCAGCTGCGCACGCCGGCGTGGCACAGCACGGCCACAGGGCGGTCGCGGTCGAGCAGCTGGTTGAGTTGGCCAATCCACTCGTTAGATCGGCCCAGGGGCAGATGCACCACGGCATGGGGCAGGCGGGCCAATTCCAGTTCGGTTTCTTCGCGCACGTCCACCAGCTGGATCGCCTCGCCCCGCTCCAGCCGCTCTTGCAGGTCGCGGGCCCGGATTGTCTGCGGTGTCGTCTCGATAGGTGCCATGGCGGGCAGACGGGGTGGCTTGGGGTCAAGATGGACCCATCCTGCGTGGGGCGCATGAAGGCCCGCCCGTTTTTGGCGGTCGTGCTGGCGGTGGCATTGCTGTTGCTGAGCCTGGCGGTGGGTGGCTGGTGGTTGGTGCTGCAGCACTCCCCCCTGCAACTTCAGCACCAGCAGCTGGTGTCGCCCCGGGCGGCCCGCTTTGTGCCCCGTCAAGCCGCCCTGAGTCTCTATTTGCTCAGCGATGGCGAGCAGCCGGTGGGCTACGCCAGGGCGGTGGCTCCCCCCCGCCAGCGGCGCCAGGCGGCTGAGGCGGTCGCAGGTCTTAGGGATGGTGCTTTCGCCGCCGCCGGCCTCGACTATCCCGGCGAGCTGGCCCCTTGGTTGGGCCGCGAACTCGGCTTTGCCCTACTGGCCTCAGAGCCCGGGGCGGCGCCCGATGGCTGGTTGCTGGCCCTGCGCAGTCGCGACGCTGACGGCGCCCGCCGCTTTCTGCAGCGCTTCTGGCAGACCCGCAGTCTTGCTGGCACCGACCTGCAGATCAGCAGCTATCGTGGCATGGGCTTGATCAGTGGCCGTGGTGCTCTGGTGGGCACCAGCCCGGTGCCAATAGCTACGGCGCTGATCGACGACGACCTGGTGTTGATCGCGTCGGGCCGGGGGGTGCTGGAGCAGGCCCTCGACGTCTCCCAGATTGATGAGCTCAACCAAGCGGCCAGCCCCCGCTTTAAGCAGGCGGTTCAACGCCTTGACCAGGGGGCGCTGCTGCTAACAGCCCGTCCAGAAACCCTGGGGCCCTGGTTGGGGTTGCCGGGTGAGTTCACGGCGCCTGGGGTCGTGCAGGAGCTGGTGGCCAGCCTGCGCCCCGACAACCGCTCCTTGGAGCTGGATGCCCTTCTGCAGTTCGCTGCAGATGCCGCAGTGCCGGCTCCCTCTGCGGATGGCATTGGGGAAATTGACTCCACGGGAGCCGCTCTACTAGCGGCCCTGCAGGGCCGCTCAGAGAGCTTGGCCCTGGTACAGCGCCCCGCCGCTTGGCCGGCCTACTGGCAGCCCCTGCTGGCGGCAGTGCTGCAGGCCGAGCCGGGATCGTTCCCGGCCCTGGTGACTGCCGCCGCCGATGGCCCGCTGCTGCGCAGTGAGGCAACTCAGGGCTGGCTGCTCGGCACTGGCGCCGACCAACCGCAGCCGGAGGCCCTCGCTGGGGTGCTGGCCGTCGAGGGATTGATCGCCGCGCCGCTGCCGGTGGAAGGCGATCCCGATCTGCGGGTGTGGACCAGGCTGGAGGCTGGCCAGGCTGGAGGCCGATTCGCCCGCGGCGATGCCAACCAGCTGCAGGCCAGCCTGGAGGGCGCCCGCTCCAGCCAGGGCCGCCTGGCCTGGTGGGGTCAGACCCTCACGGTGCTGCAGGAGCAGCGTGACTCCCGCAAGCCGCCCCGGCTGCGGCTGGAGCAGCTCGCCGGCCTCGATCTACCCCAGGCTCCCCTGCAGTGGGCTATGGCGGCGGGCCGGGCCCAGCCCTTGCTGCAGCGCTGGAGCACCTGGCAGCTTTTGTCCGCCCTGGCCGGCCAGCCCCTGGCCCCGGCCGTGCAGAGCCTGAGCCTGGGCTGGGAAGCGCAGCCTGATGCCAACCTGCACCTCAAGGCCCGCCTTGAATTCGGTTGATGGCTAGAGCTGAGCGCGAACCGGTTGAGAGTGAACTGGTTGCGAGTGAACCAGTCGAGCGCGAACTGCTGCTCTGGCGCCATGGCATCGCCGAAGATCGCCACCCCGATCGCCCTGATCAGGAGCGGGCCCTTACGGCTCAAGGCCGTCAGCGCACTGCGGCCGTGGCGGCGGAGTTGTGCCGCTTGCAGCTCCACTGTGATCGCCTGCTGAGCAGCCCCCTGCGGCGGGCGCTGCAGACCGCTGAAATTGGCGTGGCGGCTGGTCTAGCGCCGGCGCTGGAGTTGGAGGATCGCCTGGCGCCGGGTGGTGATCGGCTGCCGCTGCTCCAGGAGGGCACTTGGCAGCGCCTTGGCCTGGTGGGCCATGAGCCAGACCTGGGCGAGCTGGCCTCGAGCTTGCTGGGGTTGCCGGCGGGCACAATTTCTCTGCGCAAGGCAGGCATCGTGCTGCTGCGCCTGGGCCCAACCGGGGCCAGCCTGGAGGCCCTAATTGGCCCACGGTTGCTGCGGCTACGGCGGGATGGCCAGCGGCAGCCGTAAGTTCGCCTTAGTGAGTGCGGTGGAGAAGCTTGGTAGTAACAGGAGCGGCTACCCCAGCCCCATTTCGGCCGGGTTTGGAAGGGGTGCCGGCTACCCAGTCGTCGATCTGCGACATCGATGGCCAGCGGGGGGTGCTCACCTATCGCGGTTACCCCGTAGACCAGCTGGCATCCAGCAGCTCCTTCCTGGAGACGGCCTACCTACTGATCTGGGGCGAGCTACCCACTACTGAGCAGCTGCAGGAGTTTGAGCAGGAGGTGCAGATGCACCGCCGGGTCAGCTTCCGCATTCGGGACATGATGAAGTGCTTCCCCTCCGGGGGGCATCCGATGGATGCGCTGCAGAGCAGCGCCGCCTCCCTGGGCCTTTTTTATTCCCGTCGAGCCCTAGACAACCCCGAATACATCGTTTCGGCGGTGGTGCGGCTGATCGCCAAGATCCCCACGATGGTGGCGGCCTTCCAGCTGATCAGGAAGGGTCAAGATCCGATCCAGCCCCGCGACGACCTGGCCTACGCCGCCAATTTTCTCTACATGCTCACGGAGCGGGAGCCCGATCCGCTGGCGGCCCGCATCTTTGACGCTTGTCTGATCCTGCACGCTGAGCACAGCCTCAACGCCAGTACTTTCAGCGCCCGGGTGACGGCCAGCACCCTCACCGACCCCTATGCCGTGGTGGCGTCAGCGGTTGGCACCCTGGCGGGCCCCCTGCACGGCGGTGCCAATGAAGATGTGCTGGAGATGCTCGGCCAGATCGGCAGCCCAGATCAGGTGGCGCCCTGGCTGGATCGGGCGATTGCCGGCAAGCAAAAAATCATGGGTTTTGGCCACCGGGAATACAAGGTCAAGGACCCCCGGGCTGTGATTCTCCAAACCCTGGCGGAGCAGCTCTTCGACCAGTTCGGTCACGATCCGATGTACGACCTAGCCCGCAAGCTGGAGGAGGTCGCGGCCGAGCGCCTGGGGCCTAAGGGAATTTTCCCCAACGTCGACTTCTATTCAGGCCTGGTGTACCGCAAGCTCGGCATCCCTGAAGACCTCTTCACGCCCATTTTTGCTATCGCCCGCACGGCTGGCTGGCTGGCCCATTGGAAGGAGCAGCTGGGGGCTAATCGCATCTACCGGCCCTCCCAGATCTATACCGGTCAGCCCTCCCGTGACTGGCAACCCGTGGGGGCCCGCTAAGTTGCCCTCATCTGAGCTGCCGCCATGCTGACCACTACGGCTCCGGGCCTGGATCTAGAGGCCAGTTTTGAGCAGGCCCTGCAGGGCTTCGGCCTTAGTCCTGCCGCCGCCCACCTGTTGTGGCTACCCCTGCCCATGGTGCTGGTGCTGGTGGCGGCCGTGGTGGGCGTGCTGGTCAACGTCTGGCTGGAGCGCAAGATCTCAGCAGCGGTGCAGCAGCGCATCGGTCCTGAATATGCCGGCGCCCTCGGCGTTCTCCAGCCGATGGCCGATGGCCTCAAGCTGGTGTTTAAGGAAGACATCATTCCGGCCCGGGCTGACGGCCTGCTGTTCACGCTCGGCCCAGTGCTGGTGCTGATTCCGGTGATCCTCAGCTGGTTGGTGGTGCCCTTCGGCCAGCACCTGCTGATCAGCAATGTGGGGATCGGTATTTTCCTTTGGATCTCCCTGAGCAGCATTCAGCCGATCGGCCTGCTGATGAGCGGCTACGCCTCCAACAACAAGTATTCGCTGCTGGGCGGTCTGCGGGCGGCGGCCCAGTCGATCAGCTACGAGATTCCCCTGGCCCTGGCTGTGCTGGCCGTGGTGATGATGAGCAACTCGCTCAGCACCGTTGACATCGTCAACCAGCAGACCGGCGCTGGCATCCTCAGCTGGAACATCTGGCGTCAGCCGGTGGGCTTCGTGATCTTCTGGATCTGCGCCCTGGCCGAATGTGAGCGCCTGCCTTTCGACCTCCCCGAGGCGGAAGAGGAGCTGGTGGCTGGCTACCAGACCGAGTATTCGGGCATGAAGTTCGCCCTCTTCTATCTGGGAAGCTACATCAACCTGGTGCTCTCGGCCCTGCTGGTGTCGGTGCTTTACCTAGGCGGCTGGGGGTTCCCCATCCCCGTTGAGTGGCTGGCCAGCTGGCTGCACCAGCCGATCGATGCACCCTTAGTGCAGCTGATCACCGGCTCCGTAGGCATCGTCATGACGGTGCTCAAGGCCTACCTGCTGGTGTTTCTGGCGATCCTGCTGCGCTGGACCACGCCTCGGGTGCGCATCGACCAGCTGCTCGATCTGGGCTGGAAGTTTCTGCTGCCGATTGCCCTGGTCAACCTGCTGATCACGGCAGCGCTCAAGCTTGCCTTCCCGGCTGTGTTTGGCGGCTGACCGCGCCTGAACCCAGCTTTTCTCCAGACCAGCCATCATGGGCTGACCCACTCAGACCGCCTCCCCCCAGAGCCAACTCCATGTTCGGGTTTCTCAAGAAAGTCGGTGACTACACCCGCGATGCGGTGGGTGCGGCCAACTACCTGACCCAGGGTCTGGCGGTGACCTTTGATCACCTGCGGCGTCGGCCGATCACCGTTCAGTACCCCTACGAGAAGCTGATCCCCTCGGAGCGCTATCGGGGCCGTATCCACTATGAATTCGACAAGTGCATCGCCTGTGAGGTGTGTGTGCGGGTCTGCCCGATCAACCTGCCGGTGGTGGATTGGGTGATGAACAAAGCCACCAAGAAAAAGGAGCTGCGCAACTACTCGATTGACTTCGGGGTGTGCATTTTCTGTGGCAACTGCGTGGAGTACTGCCCCACCAACTGCCTGTCGATGACCGAGGAATACGAGCTGGCAGCTTTTGATCGCCACAGCCTCAACTTCGACAACATCGCCCTTGGTCGCCTGCCTACCAGTGTCACCAGCGATCCGGCCGTAGTTCCCCTGCGTGAGTTGGTCTACCTGCCCAAGGGAGTACTCGATCCTCACGATGTGCCGGATACGGCGCCGCGGGTGGGCAAACTGCCCGAGCAGGTGCTCGAATCCCTGCCTAGCGGAGACGCGTCATGACTATCTCCTCCATTACCCAGCTGATCTGCTTCGTTGCTCTCTCCGCCACCTTGGTGCTGGGAGCCCTCGGGGTGGTGTTGCTGCCCAACATTGTTTATTCGGCCTTCCTGCTGGGCGGAGTATTTCTTTCGGTGGCGGGTCTCTACCTGCTGCTAAATGCCAGTTTCGTGGCAGCGGCCCAAGTGCTCGTCTATGTGGGCGCCGTCAACGTGCTGATCCTGTTCGCGATCATGCTCGTCAATAAAAAGGAAAATCTGGCGGCCATTCCCGGGCTTGGTCTGCGGCGTCTGCTCTCCGGCGCTGTCTGCGGTGGCTTGTTTTTGCTGCTGATTCGGGTGGCCTTCACTACCCCTTGGCCCCTACCTGGCCCAGAACCCGTGGGCGAGGAGGCCACGATTCGCATTGGCGAGCACCTCTTCAGTGACTATCTCCTGCCCTTTGAGCTGGCTTCGGTGCTGCTGCTGATGTCGATGATCGGCGCCATCGTTTTGGCCCGCCGCGATGTGCTCAGCAGCGATGTGATCACAGGTGAGGCAGTCGATCAGGGCCTGATCGAGAAGGAGCGCACCCCCCTGTTGCTGGAAAACTCTCCTCGCTAGCGGGCGTTTCAGCGCCCTCTCAGCCTCACTGCCACCCTCATCATTGCCACCGCCATCATTGCCACCGCCATGGAGTTCACCATCCCCACCACCATCCCCCTGCAGGCCTACCTGGCCCTGGCGGCGGTGTTGTTTTGCACCGGTGTCTGGGGATTGATCAACAGCCGCAATGCTGTGCGCGTGTTGATGAGCATTGAGCTGATGCTTAATGCCGTCAACATCAACCTGATGGCTTTCTCCAACTATCTCGATGGCCAGCTGATCCGCGGCCAAGTGTTTGCCATCTTCGTGATCACCGTGGCCGCGGCTGAGGCGGCCGTTGGTCTGGCGATCCTGCTCTCCCTTTATCGCAACCGCGAAACGGTTGATATGGAGCGCTTCAACCTGTTGCGCTGGTAGCCGGTCCTTTAGCGATGCGGCTTGAGCGGGTCTGGCTGATTTCTAGGTCTGGCAGCCAGGCGGCCCACCGCCAGGCCAAGCGCTGCGCAGAAGATCTGGCGGCCCAGGGAGTGCATGTGGTGGTGGCCTCAAGTGGCCTGGCTCGCAATCCCTTTCCCGGTTTGCTGGCCACGGAAGCCGAGCTGCCCGATCTAGCCCTGGTGCTGGGGGGCGATGGCACCGTGCTCGGTGCGGCCCGCCATCTGGCCCCCCTCGATGTGCCGATCCTCAGTTTCAACGTGGGCGGCCACCTCGGCTTTCTCACCCACGATCGTCGTCTGCTGCGCCTGAGCACCGACGCCCTCAAGAGCGAGGAGGAGAGCCTCTGGGACCGGCTGCGTCAAGACCGCTTTGCCCTGGAGCGGCGCATGATGTTGCAGGCCCATATCGACCGGGGCGACGGCGTTGATGGCTCAGAAATTGCCCATCTGGCTCTCAACGACTTCTATTTCCGGCCCTGCCTCGATGAGGTGTCCCCCACCTGCGTGCTGGAGCTGGAGATCGATGGTGAGGTAGTGGATCAATACCGCGGCGACGGACTGATCATCGCCACTCCCACCGGCTCTACTGGCTACGCCATGGCTGCCGGTGGGCCGATCCTGCACCCGGGCATCGAAGCGATCGTGGTTAATCCGATCTGCCCGATGAGCCTCTCGAGCCGGGCCGTGGTGGTGCCGCCCAGGGCCCAGCTTTCGGTGTGGCCCCTGGGCGAAACCAGTCGCCGGGTCAAGCTTTGGAAAGATGGCGCCCACGCCACCGTGCTGGAACCAGGCGATCGGGCCCTGGTGGAGCGCAGCCCCCACCCGGCCCTGCAGGTGCTTCTTGAGCAAAGCCCCTCCTACTACCGCACTCTCACCCACAAGCTGCATTGGGCTGGCAGCCTCACCGCCATCGAGCCGTCCCACAACTAACCCCCCTGCCCCCCCGCCCCAAATCGCCCCATGGCCCTGGAAATTGAACGCCGCTTTCTGGTGCAGGGGCTGGACTGGCGCCGCCATATCTGCTGGCAAGCCCAGCTGCAGCAGGGCTACCTGGTGGCGAGCGCCGATGGCTTCACCGTGCGGGTGCGCCGTGCCAGAGGTGAAGAGGCCGTAGCCGGTGCCTGGCTCACCCTCAAGGCCCGCAGCGAGCAGCCTCTTGAAGCCCCGGGCCTGCTGCCGGAGGGATTGGTGCGCCAGGAATTCGAATACGCCATTCCAGAGGCGGATGCTGCTGCCCTGCTGGCGTTGGCGCCCCAGGGCCTTTGCAAAGTGCGCTATGGCCTTGATCTGCCAGGTGGGGAGTGGGTGCTCGACGTATTTGAGGGTGCGAATGCACCGCTGGTAGTAGCCGAGGTGGAACTGGAGCCACAGGGGCTGGAGCAAGGCCTGGCCCTCCAGCCGCCCGCCTGGTGCGGGCGTGAGCTAACCGGGCGCCATGAGCTAAGCAATGCGGCCCTGGCCCGCCGGCCCCTGGTTCTCTGGCCAGAAGCGGAGCGCTTGGCCCTGTTCGAGCCTGCAGCTAGCTAAGACTTGCCGGGTTCAATCGAGCAGCAGTTGAAGCCGTCACGGCAGATTTTGCCGTGGTCCATGGCCCAATTCAGCAGGGCTACCCGGTTCTTGGCGCCTGTTTTGGTGAAGACGTTGCTCACGTGGTTGTCCACGGTGCGCTTGCTGATCGTCAGCGATTCGGCGATCTCCTGGTTGGTTAGGCCCTTGGCCACCAATTCAATTATCTCAATTTCCCGCTCCGACAGCTCATGGCGTACCTGGCCGAGGGAGCCTCCCGTGGCGTGATTGGAATCCATGGGCCCAAGCCGAGCGCTTGCTAGCACTGTAGGCAGGGCGCTGTTCCATGATGGTCCTAAGTGGCGCGATTGGTTTGTTGCTTCAACGGGCCCTTGCTAGCGGGCAGCCAGCGCTCACCGCAGAGGTGATGCCACCTAGGGGAGGGGATCCCTCGCGCTCATTGGCGGCCGCAGGGTCCCTGCGGGGCTGGGTCCATGCGGTAAACGTCACTGATGGCAGCCGCGCCGTGATGCGCATGAGCAGCCTGGCCCTATGCCGCCTGCTGCTTGATGCCGGCATCGAGCCGGTGCTGCAGCTGGCCTGCCGCGATCGCAACCGCATTGCCCTGCAGGCCGAATTACTCGGTGCCCATGCCTTGGGCGTGCGCAACCTGCTCTGCCTCACCGGCGATCCCGTGCGGGCCGGCGACCAGCCCGGGGCCCGCCCGGTGAATGAGCTGGAGGCGGTGCGGTTGTTGCAGCTGGTACAGCACTTCAATGGCGGGCAGGATCCGGTGCAAGGTGAGCTGCCCGATGGACCCACCGACCTATTTGCCGGTGCAGCTGCCGATCCCCAGTCGGCTAGTTGGAGTGGTCTCAAGAGCCGGCTGCTGCGCAAGAAGCAGGCCGGTGCCCGCTTCATTCAAACCCAGATGGTGATGGACGCCGAAGCTCTCAAGCGCTTTGTTGGTGACCTCGCCGCACCGCTTGATCTGCCCGTGCTGGCGGGTGTGTTTTTACTCAAATCGGCCCGCAACGCCGCCTTCATCAACCGGGTGGTGCCCGGCGCCAACATTCCCCAGGCCGTGATCGACCGGCTGGCTGCGGCGCCAGATCCGGCGGCTGAGGGCGTAGCTATCGCCGCGGAACAGGTGGGCGCCTATCTCCAGATTGCCCAGGGGGTACATCTGATGGCCATTAAGGCTGAGGAGCGAATTCCGGCGATCCTGCAGCAGGCTGGCTTGAAGCCCCTAACGCTGGGCTAGTTGGAGTTGCTCAGGGCCAGATCGGTGCCCAGTAGTTCGGCCATCGCCTTCTGCTGCGGCGATGGCGACAACACATCCTGCCGGCGCACATCGGTGATCAGCCAGTCGAGGGCGGCCTCCTGTAGGTCGAAGTGGTCGCCGTTGCGGTCAACGCAGTAGCGGCCAAACACCAGTTTCTCCACCAGACGCACTCCAGCCCCGATGCGGGAGTAGTCAAAGATGATCGAGTTATCGATTGTGGCTCCTTCGCAGATGTGGCAATTGGGGCCAATCATCGCCGGGCCAATGATTGTGGCGCCATTTTCAATGCGAGTCATGCCGCCCACATAAATGGGGCCGGTGGTATTGATCTGATCCCAGTCAGCAGCCACGTTGAGGCCGGCAAATACCCCTGGCCGCACTTCCTTGCCAGGGATCTGCACCTGACGCACCTGACCCTGCAAAACGCTGCGGATTGCCTGCCAGTAATCCGGCACCTTGCCGATATCAACCCATTCAAACTCCATCGGCAGGGCGTAGAAAGCTGCGCCGGCCTGCACCAGTTTGGGAAATAGGTCGGAGCCGATATCGAAGGGCTGGTTGCTTGGCACAAAGTCGAGCACTTCTGGCTCGAAGATATAAATGCCGGTGTTGATCATGTCGCTGGCGGCCTCATCCACCGCCGGCTTTTCCTGGAAGGAACGCACCCTGCCGTCGTCGTCTGTGACGACTACGCCATAACTGCTCACCTGATCCTTGGGAACTCGCTTGGTGATCATGCTGGCCATGGCGCCCTTGGCCTTATGGCGACGTACCGCTTCGCACAGATCAAGGTCGATCAGGGCATCACCGCAAAGCACCACAAAGGTGTCGTCGAAGAAGCGCTGGAAATTCTGGATCTTCTTCAGCCCTCCTGCCGATCCCATCGCGTCGCCGATCAGCTCACCGTCTTCGATGCGGCCTTCAAAGCTGTAGGCGATTTCAACACCGAAGCGCTGACCATCGCGGAAGTAGTTCTCGATCTCCTCAGCCAGGTGAGAGACGTTCACCATGATTTCGGTGAACCCATGCTCCCGCAGCAGCTCCAGCAGAAACTCCATCACGGGTTTCTGCAGGATGGGGATCATCGGCTTGGGGATCGTGTGCGTAATGGGCCGCACCCGAGTTCCCTTGCCAGCAGCCAGGATCATCGCCTTCATGGGCGCCAGCTTAGACGTACTGCTCAAGCCGCCAGCGCCTGCTCCGACGCACTGATGGCTGGCACTAGGGGCAGTTGGCGGGTCTCGCCTGGATGGAGCAGGCGCCGCAGATGCAGAGGGCCAAACAGCCCGCCCTGCTGGTCGAGTTCCACCTTGCCCTGGTGGCAGAGAAACAACAGAGCCCAGAAAACCCCCACCCGGTCCCGGTCCAGCTCGGCGTCTGCAGCCTTGGCTTCCACGTGGGCAGCCCAGTCCTGCACCAGCTTGTTGAAGCCGGCCCAGTCGTGGGCTGGATCCCAGCTAAGTAAAAACTGGCTGAGAGCAGCGGTGGTTTCCGGCAACTTCTCGCGGTGCGCCAGGGCCGCCACCTGCTCAATCGCGGCCCTTTCGCTGTAGCGCTTAGGGCGGTGGCGCGGCCGAATCCGACCCTCGTCCGCTTCGAGTCGCTCGGCGATGTCCTCGAGCTGGCGGATCAATTCCCCCAGGGTCACCGGTCGTTGCAGGGGTGGCGGCGCTACGGGCCGGCGCCAGAGGTGCCTTTCCGGTCGCTGAGGCAGGGCCAGGGCGGGGTTCACCAGCCAGCCTTGGCCATCGGCATCGAAATCAAAGCCGATGTCGTCCTGGTCTGGAGCTTCCTGCGCAAAGGTGGCCGCTTCCAGCACCTCGGCTTTGAGGCTCACCAACACCGAGGCCGCCAAAAAGGCCTCACTGGTTTCAGCCAGGTCCTGTTCGTAGCTGCCGCCCCGGCTTGGAGCGTTTGCTACCACCAGGCGGGGCACCTCAATGCGCTGGCGCAGCTGGTCGAGAAAACCATCCACCACGGCGATCACGTCCACATCCCATGGGTCGATATCGCCCCGCTCTGCCGCATCCTGGAGCAGGCGTATGGCCAATCTTGCGCCTCCTTCAGCCAATGGTGCCCCGAGGCCTCCGCTGAGTCATTGGCCGCACGCTACCGGTGCTGGCCATTTCGCACCAGCACCCCTGCCAAAGCACCACCGCTGGGGTCAGCCAACTGACACGGTCACGGCTTCGTCGGCATCGGGACTGGTAGGAGCCGAGCTTTGCCCGGCCGCTGGCAGCAGCCCCAGCTGGGCATCCAGCGTGGCTCGGTAGCGCTGCAGGTCGTTTTCCAGCTCCTGGATGCGCACCTGTTGGGCGGCGAATTCGCCCTGGCTCTGCACCGCTTCCACCTTGCGCACCACCCCGGTCCACACCGCAAACACCCAGGCAGCGGTGGCGCCGATGCCGCCAACTAGGAGCAGCAGGGCGGCTAGGGGCAGGGTGCCGCTCAGTCCTGGCAGGAAGTGGACCGTGGTGGGGGCTGTGTTCTCCAGGGTGAACATCACCATGGCTAGGCCAAAGCTGAAGATCAGCAGAAAGTTCAGCTGTTTCATCTCAGGAGCGTAATTAGGCCAACCCAGGGGTGAACTCACCGCGGGCTATCTGCACAGTTTTGTTACCCAGGGCGGCGGATCAGGCCGGCAGGGCTGGCGCCGAAAGCAGCGGTTGGCGAATCAGATCGCCCGGCGGCGGCTGAATCACCTTGGCCAGGGCTGTGGTCTCCCGTTGCACAAGGGCCTCGATCGAAGCCCGGTAGGTGTCTGTCATCACCCGGGGGTAGAGGCCGATGCCCACGATCGGCACCAGCAGACAGCTGATCACGTAGATCTCCCGGGGCTCCGCATCCACCAGGTGGGTGTGGGAGGCGAGCTCAGCGTTTTCCTTGCCGAAGAAGATTTCCCGCAGCATCGAGAGCAGGTACACCGGGGTGAGGATCACGCCCACCGCCGCTAGAGCCGCCATCACGATGCGGAAGCTGAGCGAATATGCCTCGCTGGTCACGAAGCCCGTGAACACCATCAGCTCGGACACGAAGCCGCTCATGCCTGGTAGGGCAAGGGAGGCCAGGGAGCAGATAGTCCACAGCGCAAACATCTTGCGCATCTTCTGGCCAACCCCGCCCATGTCGTCGAGCTGGAGGGTGTGGGTGCGGTCGTAGGTGGCGCCCACCAGGAAGAATAGGCTGGCGCCGATCAGGCCGTGGCTGATCATTTGCAACATGGCGCCGCTGGTGCCCAGGGCACTGAAGCTGCCGATGCCGATCAGCACGAAGCCCATGTGGCTGATCGAGCTGTAGGCGATCTTGCGCTTGAGGTTGCGCTGGGCAAACGAGGTGAGAGCGGCGTAGATGATGTTCACCACCCCGAGTACCACCAGCAGCGGCGCAAATTGGGCATGCCCCTCGGGGAGCAGCTGCACGTTGAAGCGCAGCAAGGCGTAGCCCCCCATCTTCAGCAAGATGCCGGCCAGCAGCATGTGCACCGGAGCCGTGGCCTCGCCGTGGGCATCGGGCAGCCAGGTGTGCAGGGGCACGATCGGCAGCTTCACCCCAAAGGCGATCAGCAGGCCTGCGTAGGCGAATAGCTGGAACTTCGTTGAGAAGTCCTTGGCCATCAGGTCCGTGTACTCAAAGCTGGGGGTGCCACCGCCGTAGAAGGCCATCGCCAGGCCCACCACCAAAATGAACAGGGAGCTACCGGCTGTGTAGAGGATGAATTTGGTGGCTGCGTACTGACGCTTTTTGCCGCCCCAGATAGCCAGCAGCAGATACACCGGCAACAGCTCCAGCTCCCAGGCCAGGAAGAACAGCAGCATGTCCTGCACGGCGAACACGGCGATCTGGCCGCCATCCATGAGCAGCAGCAGGAAATAAAAGAGCTTGGGCTTGAAGGTCACCGGCCAGGCCGCCAGAGCCGCCAGGGAGGTGATGAAGCTGGTAAGCAGGATCAGGGGCATCGAGATGCCGTCCGCCCCCAGCGACCAGGCCAGCCCCAGGCTGGGTAGCCACTGAACCCGCTCCACTAGCTGCAGTCCTTCGACCGCCGGGTCATAGCCGTTGAGGTAAGCCCCCACGGTGATCAAGAAGGTGATCAGGGTGATGCCAAGGGCATACCAGCGAATCCGCTTGCCGTCGCCGGCATCGGGAATGAAAGGAATTACCAGGGCCGCTGCGATCGGGAAAAGGATCGACGCGCTCAACCATGGGAAGGGCACGAACCAGGCCTCACCGTTTGCCCGGAGTGTAGAAATGCAGTCGGGCTCGGCACTCTGCTGATGGGGGATGTCACACAGAGTTGTGCGTCCTGCCCCCTGCTTCGCTGATCCGCTGGCACGCGCTTTGCGCTCACGCCAGGGGATCAGCGAAGCGGGGGGCAGGAGCCGGTGCGGCAGGGCGCGGCTTGAGGCTCGCTGGTGCGGCAGGGTATGGGCGCGCGGGGTGAGGCTCGCTCGGCTGAGCGGCCGAGGCCGTGTTGCCCGCGCAGCGGGCGTAACGGCCGAACCGCTCAGCCCAGCGAGCCGAACAGAACCACCAGGGCGATGACACCGCCAAACACGATCAGGGCATAGAACTGGGCCCGGCCGGTTTCGAAGTATTTGAGACCCTCGCCGCTGCCCAGGGTCACCAGGCCGGTGAGGTTTACGACCCCATCAACAACCTTGGAATCAACCTCCAGCACCTGGCGGGCCAGTTTGCGGCTGCCCTGCACGAACAACTTGTCGTTGATCGCATCGAGATACCACTTGTTGGCCAGGAAGGCATTGAGGGCGGGGAAGCGAGCGGCTACGGCTTTGCCCAGATCGATTTTGTGCAGCGCGTAGGCCAGCACAGCAACGGTTATACCGGCGATGGAGATGCCGACTGAGGCTCCGGCTAGGGGCAGGAATTCACTCCAGCTGAAGTGTTCGGCCACCTCGGCCGCCTCCTTGGGGTCGAGCAGGTTGCCAAAGCGGCTATTCCAGGGGGTGCCCAGCAGACCTACCAGCACAGAGGGCACGGCCAGCACGGCCAGGGGCATGGCCATCTGCCAGCCGGATTCATGGGGATGGCTGGCATGGCCATGGTCGTCGCCGTGGCTATCGCCCTGGTCATCAGTGGTTTTGCCTGCTTCAGCCAGCAGCTGGGCCCTCATGGTCTGATCATTGCCGCGAAACTCCCCCTCAAAGGTGAGGAAGTAGAGGCGGAACATATAAAAAGCGGTCATGCCGGCGGTGATGAAGCCAGCCACCCACAGCACGGGGAATGAACCAAACGCCACGCCGAGGATCTCGTCCTTGCTCCAGAAGCCAGCCAAAGGCGGAATGCCGGCGATGGCGACGCAGCCAATCAGGAAGGTGCTGCTGGTGATCGGCATGTGTTTGCGCAGCCCACCCATCAAGCGCATGTCCTGGGCGAGCACGGGCTCATGGCCCACCACCTCTTCCATGGCGTGGATCACCGAGCCGGATCCCAAAAACAGCATCGCCTTGAAGAAGGCGTGGGTCACCAGGTGGAACATGCCGGCCACGGGAGCGCCGCAGCCCATGGCCAGCATCATGTAACCCAGCTGGGAAACGGTGCTGTAGGCCAGGCCCTTCTTGAGATCCATCTGGGTGAGAGCAATCGAGGCCCCCAGCACCAGGGTGATGGTTCCCACCACGGCGATCGTGGCCTGCACAGCAGGGAAGGGTTCGTAAACGGGTTGCAACCGGGCCACCAGGAACACACCGGCGGCCACCATGGTTGCCGCGTGAATCAGGGCAGAAATTGGAGTCGGACCCTCCATGGCATCCGGCAGCCAGACGTGCAGGGGGAATTGGGCCGATTTCGCCATCGGTCCCATGAACACCAGCAGGCACAACAGGATCGCCGCCGCGTTGGAAACGCTGCCGCCGGCCACGGCCTCCTGCAGCCGGCTGCCAATTTCCTCAAAGCCGAAGCTGCCGGTGGCCCAGAACAGACCCAGGATCCCCAGCAGCAGGCCGAAGTCGCCAACCCTGTTCACCACAAAGGCTTTCTGGGCGGCATTGGCGGCGCCATCGCGGTCATACCAGAAGCCCACAAGCAGGTAGGAGCACATGCCTACCAGCTCCCAGAACACATATATCTCCAGCAGGTTGGGGCTGATCACCAGGCCCAGCATTGAGCTGCTGAACAGGGCCAGATAGGTGAAAAAGCGCACGTAGCCCTTGTCGTGGGCCATGTAGCCATCGGAATAAACCATCACCAGCACGGCGATGGTGGTCACCAACGACAGCATCACGGCGCCGAGGGCGTCCACCCGGAAGCCCATCTGCAGGTTGAAGGTGCCGGCGCTGGCCCAGTTGAACAGCACTTCGGTGGGCGGTGCACCCGCCAGTTGCTGGGCCAATACGGCGTAGCTCAGAACTGCAGCCGCTCCCACGCAGCTGATCAGCAACCAGGCCACTGGTTTGCGCAGCCGGTTGACGGTGCGGTTGAAGCTGATCAGCCCCAGCCCGGTAATAGAAGCCCCGACCAGGGGCAGCACCGGAATCAACCAGGCGAGTTCGGCGGCTGACGGCATGCGCTGCAAGCTGGTTGGCGCAAGTGTAGGCAGCCAAACAGGTGCATATCCAGGCCTGTGCGGGCTCGCCCATGGGCGGGGGCTTCGCGGCGAGCCGTACTCAGCCCAGCAGGTGGGCCAAGCCTGTGCGAGCGAAGCTCGTTGCGCCGAGGCCGATGAAGCGATGGGCCCACCAAAACACCCCTACGGCAATGGCAATGCCCAGCTGGGCTGGCCTTAGAAATTCGCTGGGAACCAGCTGCTGGCGGCCGGTCAATATCGCCCTAAAGGGAAGGATCGAGGTGCTAGCTCTCAGCTCCTCAAAGGCGCTACCGAAGCGCTTGGCCAGGCGCCGGTCGCCGTTCCAGATAGCGAAGAGATGGTGGGCTATCAGGCCGGCGCAGGTGGCCACCATGAAGCTGCTGCCGATCCAGAGCAGGTGGGTGGCGCACCAGAGGACCTGGCCCACCGCCTGGGGATGGCGGCTGATGCGGATGATGCCGGTGGCATAGAGCCGCACCTGGGGCTTGAGCACCGCCGGGATTTCCAGCAGGTTGTAGGTGGCTGGATAAAGAAACAAAAAGCTGATAGCGGTGCCGGCCCACACCACGGGCACGATCCAGGGCTGGTCCTGGAGATTCCAGAGGCGCACCCCGTCGTAGCGATGGGCCAGGAAGTAGCCGATCACCACCACGGCTGAGGGGATGCTCACCGCAGCAAACAGCAGCCGCCAGGCCCGTTCGCCAATTTTTGCTGCGCCCCACACCCGCAGCGAGGCACCGCCGCTGTGAACTACGGCGAAAGCCAGCAACAGGGCGAGCATTACCCAGCTGCTGTGGTGCGAAGAGCTGGGGGGCACGGGCCGGATGGGGAGTTGTGAAGCTCTCGATTCTCGCTGCCAGGCTTTCCCCTTAGAGTTTTGAACTCGCCAGCTGGCAGGCTCCGGCCGATCCAGGCAACCCAATGGCAGACCTGCCTTTCACTCTTGATCAGCTCCGCATCCTGCGGGCCATCGCCTCTGAGGGGAGCTTTAAGAAGGCCGCAGATAGCCTTTATGTGACTCAGCCGGCGGTGAGCCTGCAGATTCAGAATCTGGAGAAGCAGCTCAGCGTCAGCCTGTTTGACCGGGGCGGGCGCAAGGCCCAGCTCACCGAGGCCGGCCACCTGCTGCTCAGCTACTGCGACCGAATCCTGAGCCAGTGCCAGGAGGCCTGCCGGGCTCTAGAGGACCTGCACAACCTGCGCGGCGGCTCGCTCATCGTTGGCGCCAGCCAGACCACGGGCACTTATTTAATGCCGCGAATGATTGGTCTGTTTCGGCAGAAGTACCCCGAAGTGGCGGTGCAGTTGCAGGTGCACAGCACCCGCCGCACGGGTTGGAGCGTGGCTAACGGCCAGGTGGATCTGGCGATCATCGGCGGCGAGCTTCCAACGGAGCTTTGTGAGCTGCTGCAGGTGGTGCCCTATGCCAGCGATGAGCTGGCCCTGGTGCTGCCGGTGAAGCATCCGCTGGCCCGCCTGCCCGAGCTCACGAAAGATGACCTCTACCGGCTGGGCTTTGTCTGCCTTGATGCCCAGTCGACCACCCGCAAAATGGTCGATCAGCTGCTGGCCCGCTCCGGGCTGGATGTGGGCCGGCTCAAGATCGAGATGGAGCTCAATTCCTTTGAGGCGATCAAAAACGCCGTTCAGTCGGGTCTTGGGGCTGCCTTCCTGCCGGTGGTCTCAATTGAGCGGGAGCTCTCTGCTGGCAGCCTGCATCGCCCCCAAGTGGCCGACCTGCTCGTGCGCCGCCAGCTGAAGCTGATCACCCATCCAGCCCGCTATTGCTCCCGTGCTGCCGATGCCTTCCGCAAGGAGGTTCTGCCCGTGTTTGCCAGCCCCGATAGCCCCCTGCGCCGGCCGTTGCAGCAGCAGGAGGCCCTCACTCAGAACTGATCTGTTTCAGAATTAATCTGATTCAGATGATTCAGAACTGATCGGCTTCGGGGGTGACGCCCACCGTGTCATCAGCCACGCCCTTGGTAAGGAATTTGTTTTGGCTGGTGTCTGTTTGGTAGACGCAGCGCACGATTGGCTTGTCTTTCACTGAGCCGATGTAGGCGAAGGTGTTCATGCGCTGCTTGCACTGGCGCATCTGTTCGTTGGTTACGGCTCCTTCCTTCTGCAACACGCTCCAGTTTTCACGCCGAATAACGCAGCCGGCCTTGAGCTCCGGCTGGGTCACGAAGCTGGAGCTTGGGTTCATGGTGGTGTAGAGCTCAATGTCCATCACGAAGGCACTGGCGCCCCACTGGCGGCAGAACTCCGGATCGGGCACCGCCATGTCGAGCTGCTGGCTGCTGGCGATGTTGCCCTGGTCGCCCTGGGTGGTGCTGGAGATGGCGGTGCCGATGCCGATTCCTACGACCAGCACCCCAGCCAGGATCGCCAGGGTGCCCACGTTGAACTGAAAGGGGCCTGTGCCGCCAGGACCACTTCCACCAGGGCCACTGCCACTAAGACCGCCTTTATTGCCGCCCCCGGCCGGCCGCCTGGGCTCATTGCGGCGACCACCCCGCTCATAGCCATCCTCTGCGTAACGCCCTCCGGGGGGACGCCCCTCATCAGGGCGCTCACCGGCGTAGCGATCTGAGCTGTAGCGGGAGCGGCTCACAGGCTTTCCGTGCTGCGGGGCAGGCCCATGGAGTAATTGATCACCCGGGCATCGGGGTTGTAGCGAAGCTCGCCGGCTTGGAGCAGCTGGCGAATTAGCCCTTCCAGCTCCGAACCGATCTGGCGCAGGTTGTATTCGGTGAGGTCGGCGCCGGCTTGGGCGGCCACCAGCTCGCGGAAGTGGTCTTGCACCTTGGCCAGCACCGGGGCGTCCCAGAGGAACTCATTATCGGGATCCACATCCATGGTGAGCTGGCTGGGATCAGGCAGCAGGTTGCCGTCCTCCACCCGGGCGGTGAACAGCCGCACATGGCGGGTGGTGGACTTCAGCAAGGTCTCTGCTGGGCGGGATTCGGCAGGGAGTGAGTCGGCCATGGGGAGGGGATTGCGGGCACCCGATGCCTCAACTCTAGAAACCTCCCCCAGCCGCAGGGGTCAGGCGCCCCCTTTAAGGTTGCATCTGGATTTTTGAAAGTTGG
Source organism: Cyanobium sp. WKJ7-Wakatipu (assembly GCF_024345355.1). Classification (NCBI taxonomy): domain Bacteria; kingdom Bacillati; phylum Cyanobacteriota; class Cyanophyceae; order Synechococcales; family Prochlorococcaceae; genus Cyanobium; species Cyanobium sp. WKJ7-Wakatipu. The sequence goes on along the minus strand of NZ_JAGQAY010000008.1, from coordinate 25,471 downwards.
TATGCGCGTCGTCATTGCCGGAGCAGGGCTCGCCGGGCTGTCGTGCGCGAAGTACCTCTGTGATGCCGGCCATACGCCGGTGGTGGTGGAAGCCCGCGACGTGCTGGGCGGCAAGGTGGCGGCCTGGCAGGACGAAGACGGCGACTGGTATGAGACCGGCTTGCACATCTTTTTCGGCGCCTACCGCAACATGCGCCAGCTGTTTAAGGAGCTGGATATCGAAGACCGTCTGCAGTGGAAAAGCCACTCGATGATTTTCAACCAAATGGAGACGCCAGGCACCTACAGCCGCTTTGACTTCCCCGACATCCCCGCCCCCTTCAATGGTTTGGCGGCCATTCTCAGCAACAACGACCTGCTCACCTGGCCCGAGAAGATTGCCTTCGGCATGGGCTTGGTGCCGGCAATTTTGCGCGGCCAGCAATATGTAGAAGAGTGCGATAAGTATTCCTGGACCGAGTGGCTGAGGCTGCACAACATTCCCGAGCGGGTCAATGACGAGGTGTTCATCGCCATGGCCAAAGCGCTGAACTTCATCGATCCCGATGAAATTTCCAGCACGGTGGTGCTCACCGCCCTAAATCGCTTCCTGCAGGAGGGTGATGGCTCCAAGATGGCCTTCCTTGATGGCAACCCACCGCAGCGCTTGTGCCAGCCGATCGTCGATTACGTCGAAGCCCGTGGCGGGGAAGTTCACTTGAATTCCCCGTTGCGCCAGATCGAGCTCAATGCCGATGGCACGGTGAAGGCTTTCCAGATTGGTGGCATCAAGGGCCAGGAGCCCCGCACGCTTACGGCCGACGCCTACGTGAGCGCCATGCCGGTAGATCCCTTCAAGCTGCTGCTGCCTGAGGCTTGGAAGGAGATTCCCTATTTCAAGAAGCTCGATGGCCTCAATGGGGTGCCGGTGATCAATATTCACCTCTGGTTTGATCGCAAGCTCACCGATATCGACCACCTGCTGTTCAGCCGTAGCCCGCTGCTGAGCGTCTATGCAGACATGAGCAATACTTGTAAGGAATACGAGGATCCGGAGCGCTCGATGCTGGAGCTGGTGTTTGCCCCAGCCAAAGACTGGATTGGTCGCTCTGACGAGGACATCGTGGCGGCCACCATGGAGGAGCTCAAGCGTCTGTTCCCGATGCACTTCACCGGTGATGATCAGGCCCAGCTGCGCAAGTCGATCGTGGTGAAGACGCCCCTGTCGGTCTACAAGACCGTGCCCGGCTGCCAGCAGCTCCGGCCTGATCAGGCCTCGCCGATCCCCAACTTTTTCCTGGCTGGCTGCTACACGATGCAGCGGTATCTGGCCTCGATGGAGGGGGCGGTGCTTAGCGGTAAACAGTGTGCCCAGGCGATTGGTGCGGCGGTCTAGTCGTGGTGGTGTCCTCGCTCCCAAATTTGGAGGAGGCCTATGAGGCCTGCCGGCAGGAGACGGCCGAGTGGGCTAAGACCTTTTATCTGGGCACCTTGTTGATGCCGCCGGCCAAGCGCCGGGCGATTTGGGCGATTTATGTGTGGTGCCGCCGCACAGATGAGCTGATGGATAGTGCGGAGGCACAGGACCGTCCTGTGGCAGAGCTCGCAGATCGCCTAGATGCCTGGGAGGCGCGCACTAGGGGTCTGTTTGCTGGCGAGGTTTGTGATGGTCTCGATCTAGTTATGCGGGACACGATGGAGCGTTATCCCCAGCCCCTGCAGGCTTACTTAGACATGATCGAGGGGCAGAGGATGGATCTGCGCCTGCACCGTTACCCCACCTTCGAAGATCTAGAGCTCTACTGCTACCGGGTGGCAGGCACCGTTGGCCTGATGACTCAGGAGGTGATGGGATTGGATCCTGCCTATACAAGCGCCCCTTGGAGTGATCGGCCGGATACCTCCCACGCAGCTGTAGCCCTCGGCATCGCCAACCAGCTCACCAACATTCTTCGCGACGTGGGCGAAGATCGCTCTAGAGGGCGTATCTACCTTCCCCAGGAAGATCTGGAGCGATTTGGTTACAGCGAAGCCGAATTGCTTGCGGGCACTGTTAACGATAATTGGCGTGCCCTGATGCGATTTCAGCTGGAGAGAGCTCGAATGTGGTTTGCTCGCTCAGAGGCAGGCGTGCGCTGGCTTGCTCCCGACGCTCGATGGCCCGTATGGGCATCGCTGCGGCTTTATAGGGGCATTCTTGATGTAATAGAGGAGCACCACTACGACGTTTTTAACAAGCGAGCCTTTGTGCCTAGGGCTGGCAAGCTATTCGATCTACCTTTTTCCTATCTGGTCGCTCAGGTGCGCTGAGTAGCGCCGCCTTTAATCCACTCCAGCAGAATTGAATTCACCAGCTCAGGTGCTTCGTCGTGGGGGCAATGTCCAAGCCCTGGCAGCACGCGTAGAACCTGAATGCATGAGTATTGCTCTGCCCAGCGGCGCGCTTCGGCTGGATCCTCCCAGGGATCGGCTTCCCCCCAGATCATGCGCACCGGCAGCGCTGATGTGGCGGCGCTTAGGTCGGCCAGCAGATCGGGGGCCAGGTGGTCGTTAAACAGGTTGACGAAGCCGCGAAAACTTTCCGTGGCACCTGGATCGGTGCTGGGCCGGTGCAGCAGGGCTACCAGCTCGTCGTCGATGTGGGCACCACTCGGGTAGGCCCGCGCCAGCACGCTGCGAATGAAGGCCGGCTGAGCCAGTAGGCGAAACAGGGGTGCGATCACCCAGCGCTGCCGCACCAGCTGCTTCACCAGGGGGCGACTGGCCCGTTCCAAGCCCGGCAGCTGGGCCGCCCGTTTGTCGTCGAGGGTGCGCTGGGCGCAGTCGATCAGGATCACCTGAAAGGGTGGGAAACCCTCTGCCAGTAACAGCCTGGCGGCGGTGAGGGCCACCATCGCGCCGATCGAGTTGCCCACCAGGTGCACGCGGGGCTGGGCTGGGCTGCTGCCAGGTTCGGCCAGAAGTAATTGCCTCACCGCGTCGGCTACCTGGCGGCCCCAGAGGTCGAAGCAGTACTGAACAGCGCCCTGCCTTGGCGGCTCTTGAGCTAATCGCGAAACAGGCTTATCGCTGGCGCCAAAGCCCAGCAGGTCGAGGGCGATCACCCGGGCATGGGGAGCGAGGGCCGGCAGGTTGTGGCGCCAATGGCCCACAGACGCCCCAAAGCCATGGATAAGAACAACCCGGTCGGTGCTGCTCGGCGAGCCCGCTGCAAGCAAGTGGATCCGATGTCCCTGCCAGTTCCAGTCGCTGGGGATCGGATCCGTATCAGTAAGTGCTTGGCTCAGACCGCAGCCTTCTGATTAGCCAGCAGGTCCTTGAGCTTGGCCAGTTCGCCGGCCCAGCGGGGATCGGGAGCTTCGCTGTCGACGTTGTCGGCGTGCACAACCTTATTGACGGCCTTGCGGGCAGCGGTGGGAGCCGCGCCGCCGGGGCGACGCTCGCCGGGGGCAGGGCTGCGGCTGTCCTTGCGCTCAGAGATTTCGATACGCATGGCATTGCCGCCGAAATCCTTGCCGTTCAGCTGCTCGATCACCGTTTCGGCAGTCTTTTGATCTTCGACATTTGCAAAGCCGAAGCCGCGGCAAGCGCCGGTGTCGCGGTCGTTGACGGCCTTGAAACGAACTCCTTCACCCACGGCACTGAACAGAGCCTCGAGCTCCTTGGCATCAAAGGTCTGCGGCAGGTTGCCGACGTAGAGGCGAATGCTCATGGGGAAGGGGGAAGAAAAACTTTCTGCAGGCGAGGAGAAGCCTCTCGAAGCGCCTTTACATCAGAAAGTTAATCACGCCGCCGGTCCTCGCCTCCCTCCCGGGCGTGTTGCTGCCACCAGCTTTGTGCCGCCGCCAGCACTTCTGCGCGGGCTTCAGCATGGGCCTCGGGCCCTGCAACCAGGCGCCCGAAAGCTCGCTCGAGGGTCAGGTGTGCGAGCAGTCGCCCCAGCAGGCGGCCTGGGGGAATCGCCAGCTCCTGCTGCAGGCTGAGGCCATCTAGGGGCGGTGCTGGATGGAATAGGGGGTCGCTTGGCAGGCGCCAGCGCTCCAGCAGGCCCGCCGCCGACTCGGGAAGCAGTAGCAGCAGGGCGGGCAGATCGGCCTCTAATTCGCTGCATAGGGCCAGGCGTCCAGCCTCCGGCAGCCCATCCCAGCCACCCACTGAGCCCAGCTCCTGGCGCCAGTGGCGCAGGGCCCGGCTGCGTTGCTGCAGCCTGCGGCTGCTGCGTAGGCCGGCCAGAGCTTCGGGGGGCAGCAGGGCAGTTAGGCGCGCAAGAGGCAGGGCCCAAGAGATTTCTTCGGCTTCCAGGCCCCGATCCTGGGCTTGATCCAGGCCCAGTGCGCTCAGGGCGGTTGCACCCGTCGCAGTTGTACCCGTGATAGTGGCATCGGCGCCCCAACTTCCTAAAAGGCCGCATTCCAGGGCCAGGGCCAGGCCCGTTTCTCCGTAGGCAGCGCAAGCCAATTTCTCCAGCTCCGCCAGCACCCGTTCGCCGGCTACCTGGGCGAGCTGGTTGGCATGGGATTCAATCCAGCGGCGGCTGGTGGGGTCTAGTTCAAAGTTCAGGCAGCAGGCCAGGCGGATGCCTCGCAGCAGGCGCAGGGGGTCGGCGAGCAGATTTGCTTCGCTCACCGCCACCAGCTGGCGGCTGCCCAGGTGGCTGAGACCGCCGGTGGGGTCCACCAGGGCTGCCGCGGCGGCGCCGGCGGCGGGCAGGGGCAGGGCGATGGCATTGATTGTGTAGTCCCGGCGCCTCAGGTCCGCTTCCAGGCTTGAACCTTCCTGGCGGGCCAGGTCGAGGCTCCAGCCCCCCATGACCAGCCGGGCGATGCTGCGCTCCGCATCCAGCACCACGCAGGTGCCGCCATGGTCCCTGGCCAGCTGGCGGGCCAGGGCTAGGGCATCTCCAGGCACAACTACGTCCAGGTCCGGCTTGCGCTCCAGGCTCCCCAGCAGACCATCGCGCACGGCGCCGCCCACCAGGGCCGTGCCAGGTGGCAGGGCTTCTCGGGGCAGGGGCCAGGGCTCGGCCAGCAGGCGCTGCCACAGCTCTTCTGCCACCTCGCCAGTGGGGCGGTGAGCCGTCACAATGGGTTCCTGGCTCAGCCTGGGCAGCATGTGCATCTGCGTGGATTGCCACTGGGTCGACCGCTGTCAGGCCTACCACGCGGTGGAGCGTCAGCACGGTGCACCCCACCTCTGCCTGGAGCCCGATCTCAGCCCGACCGAGCCACGCATTCACGTGCAGGTGCAGGATCTTCCCGCAGGTGGGGTGGGAGTGGAGTGGGACGTGCGCGCCTGCGGCAGTTTTCAGCGGGATGCGGGCCGCTGGCAGCGTCTCTGCCCAGGCGCAGCTCTGCCGCGATGAGGACAAGCTGATGGCTGCCGTTTTGGCCTTGCACAGCTCCAGTGAGGTGCTCGGTGTAGGAGTTCGCTGGCTTGACGGGCCAAGCGCTCTGGCGGGCCGCACTGTGGTGCGCGCCTTTCCCCTCGGCCGCGAGCTCTCCAATCAGCTGTTCAGCTGCATTGAACAGCTATTGCCCGCTGAGCAGTGGCCCCAGCTCAGCCGCCTGGCGGTAGCCACTGGTCCAGGTGGGTTCACCGGCACCCGGCTCACGGTGGTGCTGGCCCGCACCTTGGCCCAACAGTTGCAGTTGCCCCTCGACGGGGTGGGCAGCTTTTTGCTGGTGGCCCGGCGGCTGGGGATTGGCGAGCCAACCTGGTTGGTGCAGGAGCTGCCGCGCCGCGGTGTGGTGGCTGGGCTTTATGCCCCTGCTGGCCCAGATCGCGCCATCATCGAGTTGCAGGCGCCCCGGCTGTTTGCCCCAGATACGCCCTTGCCGCCGGGTCCCCAGCTCTCCGCCGCGGCCCTGCTGCCCAACGACGTTGAGCAGTTGCTTGAGCTAAGCGTGCAGGCGGCAGATAGGGGCCTGGCAGCCCCCTGGCAGCCCGTGTTGCCCTCCTACCCCACTTCGCCGGTTGCGGGGCTCTGATGGTGTCCCAACCCGATCCGCTGCAGCGCCCTCCCCTTCGCCGTGTTCAGGGGCGCTCCCGCAAGCGGCGCTCTCGCCGGCCTCGCCCCAGCCCCTGGGGGCTGGTGGCGCTGCTGCTGGCTGGTGGTTTTCTTTGGCTGTCGCGCGGTTGGTGGTGGCCGGCGCCCCCGCCAGCCCAGATGATCCTGGTGCTGGGCGGCGATCTGGCGCGGGAGCGGGAGGCGGCGGCTTTGGCGGCCCGCCGGGGGTTGCCGGTGGTGGTCAGTGGCGGCAGTAATCCTGAATATGCCCACTGGTTGTTTGAGCAACGCCAGGGCTTGCCATCCCACCAGGTGCAGCTCGACTACCGAGCTCGCGACACCCTTTCCAATTTCACCTCCCTGGTGGACGATCTGCGCCAAGCCCGCATTCGCCACGCCCTGCTTGTCACCAGCAGTGACCACATGGACCGGGCTCTGCTGGTGGGAAGGATCGTGGCCGGCAGCCGCGGCATCCACCTCACTCCGGTGCCGGTTTCCTGTGGTGATAGATGTCAGCCGGAGGGGTGGCGCAAGGTGTGGGGCGATGGACTCCGGGCTGCCTTGTGGGTGCTGAGTGGCCGAGACCTCAAGGACTGGGCGGCAGCTCGCCTGCCTGGCCAGCTGGGCCCAGCTGGCGGCCATTGATCAAACCCTGGTCGAGCAGAGCATTGATCTGGGCCTGACAGGCGGCCGTGGCGACGTCGAGGTCGGCTCTCCGCCGTGAGGCGGGTGGTGCAATTGGCGTGCCAATGCGGATGTGAATGGGCAGTAGCCGTGCCCCCGCTTGCCCAGGCCCCAGGGCCCGGTGGCTGTTGATGATCGCCACCGGCAGCAGGGGCACGCCGGCTCGGGCCGCCAGCAGGGCGGCGCCAGCCTGGGGATCATTCACCCGGCCATTGCTCTGGCGGGTGCCGTCGATGAATACGCCGGTGGCCCAACCCTCGAGCAGGCGGTTGGTGGCGGTGCGGATGGCCTCGCGGTCGCTGGCACCTCGGGACACCGGGTAGGCGCCGCAGGCCCGGATGATGGCGCCGAGTATCGGCACCCTGAACAGCTCTGCCTTGGCCATGAAGGCCACTGGCCGGCCAAGGGCGTGGCCCAGTAGGGGGGGGTCAAGGTGGGAGCCGTGGTTCGCCACCACCACCAAAGCCCCTTGTCTTGGCACGTTGCCATTGCCAGCGGTGCGGCCGCGAAACAACAAGCGGTAAATCGGAAACACCAGCAGATAGCTGATCAGCCGGTAGGTGAGGCTCGGCGGCGGTGTGCGGATCAGGGCCGGCGGCTGGCTTGATTGGCTCATAGGGCCAGGTCGGCGGCGCTGCTGATCTGGGCGGTTTGGATGCCCGGGCAGCTGCGTTTGATTAGGCCGCTGAGCACGGCTCCAGGTCCAATCTCCACAGCGATATCGATGCCCAGAGCCCCGAACTGCGCCATGGTTTCACGCCAGCGCACGCCGGTGGTCATCTGACGCACAAGGCGGGCCTTGAGCGCGGCGGCGTTGGTTTCGGGGCTGGGATCGGTATTGCTGAGCACGGGGATCGCCGCATCGGCGAAGGCCACCGATTCCAGCTCGGTGGCAAAGGCGGTGGCCGCCGCCGCCATGAAGGGGGAGTGGAAGGCACCGCTAACGGCCAAGGGAATCGCCCGTTTGCACTTCAAGCTGCTGCTGACGGCTGCCACCGCCTCGGCGCTTCCGGAGAGCACCACCTGGGCGTCGCTGTTGTCGTTGGCAACAACCACCCCTTCGGTGGCTGCCACCAGGTCATCCAGTTCGCTCCGCTCGAAGCCCATCACCGCCGTCATGGCGCCGCCGCCGGCAGCGGCCATCAAGGTGCTGCGGCTTTTCATCAGCTGCAGACCGGTGGCGAAGTCGAACACCCCCGCCACATGCAATGCGACCAGCTCGCCCAGGCTGTGGCCAGCTACTAGATGGGGCATTCGTCCCTGGGCCTGCAGGGATTCTGCCAGCAGGCTTTCAATCACAAATAGGGCCGGTTGGGTGTTGCGGGTGTCGTTGAGATCGCTTAGGTCGCCGCCACCCGCCGTGCCTGAGCAGATCGCCAGCAGGTCACGGCCCAGCAGGGCTGAGGCTTGCTCGAAACGCTCCCGGGCGCCAGGCAGCAGCAGCACCGGCTCTGCCATGCCCACTTTCTGCGAGCCCTGGCCAGGAAACACCCAGGCAATGCCCATGCCTTCACCCTCAAACTAAGTCGGCAGGAGATTAGGTCTCAGTCGGTGGGGCCCTGCCAGCGCAGGAGAGCTGCACCCCAGCTAAGGCCGGCGCCGAAGCCGCTGCTGGCCAGCAGATGGCCAGGCTGCACCCGGCCGTCCTTGACGGCTTCATCGAGCATTAATGGAATCGTGGCGGCCGAGGTGTTGCCGTAGAGGGCCAGGTTGCTCAGCACCTGGCTGTGGTCTATGGCGAAGCGGTCGGCAACGGCGTCGAGGATGCGCTGGTTGGCCTGGTGCAGCAGCAGCCAGTCGAGTTGCTCGGGGGCGGTGCCGGTGGCTTCCAGCAACTCGCTGAGGATTGCCGGCACTTCTCGCACCGCAAATTTGTAGACCTCTTGGCCGTTCATCTGGATCGGGGCAAAGCCGCCCCGCTGGGCCGTGAGCTCCCCGAGCAGGGGTGCGTGTTTATCCAGCTGGGCAAGAGTTAGGCAGCCGTTGCGGCTGCCGTCGGAGCGCATGCGGAAACCCAGTAGGCCGTTGTCTTGCGCTCCGCAAGCCTCCACTGCCACGGAGCCGGCACCATCGCCAAACAGCACGCAGGTGCTGCGGTCGTCCCAGTCGACCCAGCGACTGAGCTGGTCGGCGCCGATCACCAGAGCCCGCTTCATGGTGCCGCTGCCCAAATACTGGCTGGCGGTGATCAAGGCAAAGAGAAAGCCGCTGCAGGCGGCGGTGAGATCGAAGGCCACCGCGCGTCTGGCGCCTAAGGTCCCCTGCACCCGCGGCGCCGTGCCGAATAAATCGTCGGGGCTTGAGGTGGCCAGCAGGATCAGGTCGACATCGTCTGGGCTCCAGCCGGCATGGTCGAGGGCGGCTTGGGCGGCGCGGCTGGCTAGGCAGGTGAGGGATTCGCTGGGGCCTGCGATCCGGCGGGCCCTAATGCCAGTGCGGGTGCGGATCCACTCGTCATTTGTGTCAACCCTCTCGCTGAGTTGCTGATTGGTGATGCTGGCGGCTGGCACTGCGCTGCCGCATCCAACTAAGGCCATGCCCAGCAGGCCCGTTGCGTTTAGTTCTGGTGTGTTGACTCCGCCGAGCGACACCGGGAAAGGCCCACAGTTGGCTCAGTCAATCACAGGCGACTGGCGTTTCGGGGCTGCCCGCTTCGCTGAGGGCGTGGAGGTTGGCCATCACACCGTGGCTGGCGGCGGAGTGGGCCAGGCGCAGGGCGCTGAGCACCGAGAGAGCCTTGCTGCTGCCGTGACCGATTACGCATACCCCATTAACCCCGAGCAGTAGGGCGCCGCCATGTTCGGCATGGTCGAGGCGTTTTTTAATGCGGCGCAGGTTGTTGATCAGGAAGGCCGAGCCCACCTTGCCGCGGCGGCCCCTGGGCAGTTCCTCTTTGATTACATCCAGCAGCACGCTGCCCACGGATTCCAGGAACTTCAACAGCACGTTGCCGGTGAAGCCGTCGCACACCACCACGTCGAACTGGCCCGAGAGGATGTCGCGCCCTTCGCAGTTGCCGGCGAAGGTGAAGCGCTCTTCTTCTGCCAGCAGGGGGTAGGTGCGCAGGCAGAGCTCGTTGCCCTTGCACTCCTCTTCGCCGATATTCACCAGGCCGATGCGGGGCTGGGCCACCTGCAACACATCGCGGCTGTAGATGTGCCCAAGCAGCGCCCACTGGTGCAGGTAGGCGGGCTTGCAATCCATGTTGGCGCCCACATCGAGCACCAGTACCTGCTGTTCTGTGTCTTTGGTGGGGAATAGGGCGCCGATGGCCGGGCGATCGATGCTCTTGAGTCTGCCCAGCCGGAATATCGCCGCAGCCATCACGGCGCCGGAGTTGCCAGCGGAATAGACCGCCGTGGCCTCGCCCTGCTTCACCAGATCCATGGCCTTGTTGATGCTGGCGTCGCGCTTCTTGCGCACCACCGTGGCCTCTTCGTTCATGCCCACCGAGGGGCCGCTGGCCACAAGCTCGATCAGGCCGCGAGCCACAGCTTCGTTGAGTTCGTCCTGGAGGCCCATGGCGGTCACAGCGGCCTGTAGCAGGGCCGTTTCGGCCACGAAACGCACCCGCAGGGGCAACAATTCCACGGCCCGCAGGCAGCCCTCCAGAATTGGTCCAGGGGCGTGGTCCCCACCCATGCCATCCACCGCTACCCAGAGGCGGTCGGAGTCGTTGATCGGAGTGTCTTCGCCCGGTCCGCCCAGGCCCCGTTGCAGGCGGCGTAGGGGGTCGAACACCAGCGGCTGCAGCACCGTGTTGGCCATGTTGCCGGCCACGCTGGTGGCGGTGCCAGCCACATTGCCAGCAGTGTTGGCGGCGGAGCTGGCGGCAGAAGTGGCGCTATCCACCAGGCTGGTTACCGCCGCGTTGCGGCGATACCAGATCACCAGCCGGCGGATGGCCCGGCTGGGCTTGGCGCGCTTTTCAGGTCCCTTCGGAGGCAACGGCGTCAACGATGCGTTGGAACAAATAACCGGTGCCGCGAGCTGTGAGGATCAACTCGGGGTTGGCCGGATCATCCTCCAGTTTGGAGCGCAGACGGGAAATGTGGACATCCACCACCCGGGTATCCACGTGACGCTCCGGGGTGTAGCCCCACACATCCTTGAGAATTTCACCCCGGCTAAAGGGTTCGCCGCTGCGACTCACCAGCAGCTCCAGCAGGCTGAATTCCATGCCGGTGAGGCGGATGCGCTCATCACCTCGATACACCTGGCGCTTGTTGGTGTCGATGCGCAGTTCGCCCACCGTGATCACCCCGGAATTGGGAGAACCGGCGATGGAGTCCTTCTCCACCCGGCGCAGCACGCAGCGGATGCGGGCTTCGAGCTCCTTGGGGCTGAAGGGTTTCACCACGTAGTCGTCGGCGCCGAGCTCGAGGCCGGTGATGCGATCTGCCACATCGCCTAGGGCGGTGAGCATGACGATCGGCACATCCGATTCCTTGCGGAGCTCCTGGCAGACGCCATAGCCGTCAAGCTTCGGCATCATCACGTCGAGCACCACCAGATCCGGCTGAGTGGTCTTGAACAATTCCAGGGCCTCGATGCCGTCGCAGGCCGTGATCACCTGATAACCGATCATCGATAGCCGGGTCTCCAGGATCCGCCGGATGCTGGCTTCGTCGTCGACAACAAGGATTATTTCCTTGCCGTGATTGTTCCCGAGGGTGGTGGTTGGGGCGGATGCCGTCATCACTGCAGCCGGGCTGCTACATCAGATAACCCCCACTGAAAAGGCGGGAGGGGGCGAAATTTATTCAATGCCACCTTTCTTCATACAGCCCTCTCTCCTCAGCCCTTAGTTCGTGGCCAAGCCCAGCACTTTTTTTGTTTGCACTAGCTGCGGAGCCCAGGCCCGCCAGTTTTTTGGCAAGTGCGCCAGCTGCGGTAGCTGGAACACCTTGGTGGAGCAAAAAGCTGCTCCGGCGGCCGACAGTCGGCGCCGGCGGCCGGTGGCCGAGGCTGCTGCCGCTGAAGCCGTTGTGGCCGGCCAGCCGCGACGCTCCGAGCCGATCCAAGCGGTGGGCGAGCGGGCCTTGCAGCGGCTTAGCAGCGGCTACGGCGAATTCGATCGGGTGCTGGGCGGAGGCTTAGTGCCCGGCTCCCTGGTGCTGGTGGGCGGCGACCCGGGAATTGGTAAGAGCACCCTGCTGCTGCAGAGCGCCCGCGCTATGGCGGGTCGGGCGTCGGTGCTCTACGTGAGTGCGGAGGAGTCGGCCCAGCAGGTGAAGCTGCGCTGGCGTCGCCTGGCCGAGGCGTCTCCTGCTCAACCAGAAGCTGGTCAACCAGAAGCTGGCGAACCCGAAGCTGGCGAACCCGAAGCTGGCGAATCCAAAGCTGGGGCTGATTTTCAGTTGCTCGCCGAAACCGATCTGGAGCTGGTGCTGCAGGAGCTGGAGGCACTGCGGCCAGCGGTGGCGATTATTGATTCTATTCAGGCCCTCCATGACGCCGAACTGGGCAGCGCCCCTGGTTCGGTGTCCCAGGTGCGGGAATGTGCCGCCGCCCTGGCCCGCATCGCCAAGCGCCAGGACACCGCCCTGCTGCTGGTGGGCCACGTGACCAAGGAGGGCGCCCTGGCGGGCCCGAAGGTGCTCGAGCACCTGGTGGATGCGGTGCTCACCTTTGAGGGCGACCGCTTTGCCAGCCACCGGCTGCTGCGGGCGGTGAAAAACCGCTTCGGCGCCACCCATGAGCTGGGCGTTTTCGAGATGCGTGATCGGGGCCTGGCCGAGGTGACCAACCCCAGCGAGCTATTTCTCGGCGGCGATGAACCCAGCGCCGGCACCGCCACGATCGTGGCCTGCGAGGGCACCAGACCCCTGGTAGTGGAAATGCAGGCCCTGGTGAGCACCACCAGTTACGCCAGCCCGCGCCGCAGCGCCACCGGCATCGCCGTTAATCGCTTGCACCAGATCTTGGCCGTGCTCGAAAAGCACCTGGGCCTGCCCCTGTCGCGCTTTGACTGCTACCTGGCGGTGGCCGGTGGGCTGGAGGTGGAGGAGCCTGCGGCCGATCTCGGCGTGGCCGCGGCGGTGGTGGCTAGCTACCGCGATCTCACCCTGCCGCCCGGCACGGTGCTGGTGGGGGAGCTGGGCCTGGGCGGCCAGCTGCGGCCCGTGGGGCAGCTGGAGCTGCGGCTGCAGGAGGCGGCGCGGCTGGGCTTCACCAGGGCGGTGGTGCCGAGGGGCACGGGCCTGGCTAAGGCGGCCGCTGGGTTTGGTCTGCAGCTACTGGAAGCCGGTGGCGTGGCTGAGGCGCTGGTAGCCGCCCTTGGGGTGAATCCGGCCGACGACCGGGGTTAATCCGGTTTAGAAATACACGTCGACGCTGCCGCGGCCACTGGTTTTGAGCCAGTTCTGGGCTTCGATGTAGTTGTTTGGTGCCAGCCGGATCGCCTTGCCCCAGAAGTCGGCTGCCTGATCGAAACAGCGGTCAGCTTCATCGGCATCGCCGCTCTCTTCGGCGATCGAGCCCAAGTGGTGGTGAATCACCGCCATGTTGTTAAGGGCCTGGGGCATCTTGCTGTTGAGATCCAGGGCCTGGCCGTAGAAGTCAAGCGCTTTGGCATGGTCACCGTTTGAGGCAAACACCAAAGCCATGTTGTAGAAGATGAAAGCCTTGTCGTTGGGGTCGTCCTCGAGGGTTAGCGCCTCCTCGTAGTTCTCAAGGGCTTCTGCGTATTCGCCGTCGGCCTGGGCGCTCATGCCGTCGCGGTAGTAGGCGAAGGCCTCCTTGGCGCGACGGTTGGTGGGGAGCACCTTGAGGATCAAGTCGGCCATCACCGTGAAGCTCTTATCGATGAAGTTGTCGTTGCGCTGACTGCGGGGCACGGGCTGGGTCTGCGGACTTCGTGGGCCCATCCTGGCGGATGTCCCTAGCCTGGGCCGACTCCTTTACCTGCTTGGCCTTGCACTCGCTCCAGGAGCCGCCTCTGCTGGAGCCCCTCCTGCTGGAGATCGAGGGGATGAAGTGCGGTGGCTGCGTGCGGGCCGTGGAGCAGCGCCTGCTGGATCAGCCCGGGGTGCGCCAGGCCAGCGTCAACCTCTTAACCCGCACTGCCTGGGTCGATCTCGCCTCTGCGGAAGCGGATCAAGGGATCCTGGTTGAGGCCTTGGCAGAGCTGGGTTTCCAGGCGCGACTGCGCTCCACTGAAATCGAGTTTTCGAGTCGTCGGGAGCGCCTGCGGGCGCGCAGCTGGTGGCAGCAGTGGCGCCAGCTGGTGGTGGCCCTGCTGCTGCTGGTGGTGTCCGTGCTCGGCCATCTGCCAGGGGCGGGGCTAGGTGACCTCTGGATTCACGCCTTGGTGGCCACTGCAGCTTTGGCAGGGCCCGGGCGGCCAATTTTGGTGCGGGGAATCCAGGGAGCTCTGGCCGGCTTGCCCAGCATGGACACCCTGGTGGGGCTGGGGGTATTCAGTGCCTATGGGGCCAGCTTGGTGGCCTTCCTTTGGCCCCAAACCGGCTGGCCTTGCTTTTTCAATGAGCCGGTGATGCTGCTTGGCTTTGTGCTGCTGGGCCGCTTTTTGGAGGAACGGGCCCGCTTTCGCACCGGCCGTGCCCTCGAGCAGCTCGCTGATCTCCAACCTGACACCGCCCTGCTGCTGCTTGGCGATGGGCCGTCACGTCCGGTGCGGGTTGGCGGCTTGCGCCCCGGTGACCGCGTTCGGTTGCTGCCCGGAGACCGGGTGCCAGTTGATGGCGTGGTGCTGGAGGGCTGCTCGGCGGTGGATGTTTCAGGCCTTACCGGCGAACCGCTTCCGCTGCAGGCCGCTGCCGGCAGCGAGCTCGCCGCCGGCAGCCTTAATTTGGAAGCGCCCCTGGTGCTGGAGGTGAGTCGCCGTGGGGCCGACAGCGCCATTGCCCGGATCATCCATTTGGTGGAGCGGGCCCAGGCGCGCAAGGCGCCAATTCAGGCCCTCGTGGACCGGATCGCCGGGCGCTTCACCCTGGTGGTGCTGGCTTTAGCGGTGGCGACGCTGCTTTTTTGGTGGTTGCTAGGCACCGAGATCTGGCCCCAGGTGCTCAACTCCCCCCATGCCGCCGGTCATGCCGGGGGCCACTCCGGCCATGGGGTGCTCGGCACCAGCGCCGAAACCCCCTTTGCATTGGCCCTGCAATTAGCAATTGCGGTGTTGGTGGTGGCCTGCCCCTGCGCCCTGGGCCTAGCTACCCCCACCGCCATCACGGTGGGCACCGGTAGGGCGGCCCGGGAGGGTTTGCTGTTTCGCGGTGGTGATGCGATTGAAACCGCTGCCCGGCTCCAGGCTGTGCTGTTCGATAAAACCGGCACCCTCACCCTGGGGCGTGCCTTGGTGGCGGCGGTGGAGCCCCTCGCTGATCTTGATGCCGATCGGCTGGTGCAACTGGCTGCCAGCCTTGAAGCTGGCAGTCGCCATCCCCTGGGCCAGGCCTTGCTGCAGGAAGCCCAACGCCGTGATCTGGCGCTGTTTGAGCTGGGTGATTCCCACACCACAGCCGGTGAAGGCGTGGCGGGCTTGGTTGAGGGCAGGCGGTTGCGGGTTGGAAGGCTGGCCTGGGTGGAGCCGGCGCCCTCAGCCCCATTGCTTGCCCGCCAGGCTCTACTCGAGTGTCACGGGGCCAGCGTGCTGGCCGTGGCCGACGACCAGCTGGGCCTGCTCGGATTAGTAGCAATCAATGATCAGCCCCGCCCGGATGCGGCGGCGGTGCTGGCAGCCCTGCGGGGCATGGATCTGGAGCTTGGCCTGCTCAGTGGCGATCGGCGTGAGCCGGTGCAGCAGCTGGGCCGCAGGCTGGGTCTGGCTGAGGCCGAGCTGGCCTGGGAACTGCGGCCCGAGCAGAAACTGGAGCGCATCCTGAAGCATCCGGCCTACGGGGCCCTGGCGATGGTGGGTGATGGCATCAACGACGCCCCTGCCCTGGCTGCGGCAGACCTTGGCATCGCCGTCGGCACGGGCACCCAGATCGCCCAGGACAGTGCCGATTTGGTGGTGATGGGCGAGCAGCTTGACGGCATTGTGCGGGCCCTGCTGCTGGCCCGCCGCACCATGGCCAAGGTGCGCCAAAACCTTGCTTGGGCCTTTGGTTACAACCTGATCGTGCTGCCCCTGGCGGCCGGTGTGTTGCTGCCCGGCTTTGGGCTAATGCTCACCCCGCCGCTGGCTGCCCTGCTGATGGCCCTTAGCTCGATCACGGTGGTGGCAAATGCCCTGTTGTTGCAGGATGGGAGGACCCATGACAGCTGATTTCCAGGTGTCAGAGCCGGCAGTGGCTCCCCAAGGCCGGTTCGTGGTGCTTGAGGGCATCGATGGCTGTGGCAAGAGCACCCAGATCGAGGCTGTACGCCGCTGGTTGCCCACTAGTGGCTTGCTGGCACCTGGGGTGGAGCTGCTGGTGACCCGGGAGCCGGGTGGCACTGCCCTGGGGGCCGCCCTGCGTCAGCTGCTTCTGCACCCCCCGGGTGAGGCGGCGCCGGAGCCAATGGCCGAGCTGCTGCTCTACGCCGCCGATCGGGCCCAGCATGTGGAGCAATGCATTCGGCCGGCTCTGGCGGCCGGCCATTGGGTGCTGAGCGATCGCTACAGCGGCTCTACGGCGGCCTATCAGGGCTATGGCCGCGGCCTCGACCTGGCCCGTATCGCCCAGCTGGAGGAGCTTGCTACGGGAGGCCTGGCCCCCGATCTCACTCTTTGGCTGGAGTTGCCCCTGGCCGAATCCCTGCGCCGCCGCGGTGAGCGCACTGCCGATCGCATCGAGGCCAGCGGCGAGGCTTTTCTGCAGCGGGTTATCGAGGGTTTTGCGGCCCTGGCCGCAGGGCGGGGCTGGCGGCGGGTTGATGCCACCGGGGCACCGGAGCAGGTGGCGGCAGCCTGCTGCGGCTTGCTGGCCGAGCTTGCGGCTGGTTCGCCCCCATGACGGCCCTGTTTGAGGACCTGCTTGGTCAGACCAGGGCCGTAGCCCTGCTCGAGGCCTCCTTGGTTAAGGGGCGGCTGGCGCCGGCCTATCTGTTTGCCGGCCCAGATGGCGTCGGGCGGCGGTTGGCGGCGTTGCGCTTTTTGGAGGGTGTGCTGGCAGGGCTTCAGGGCGATGCCGGTATCCGCCGGCGTCTGCAGGAGGGAAACCACCCGGATCTGCTCTGGGTCGAGCCCACCTATCAGGACAAAGGCCAGTTGGTGCCGGCTTCCAAGGCCGAGGAGCTGGGCTTGGCGCGCCGGGCTGCACCCCAGCTGCGGCTTGAGCAGATTCGCGACGTTTCGCGCTTTTTATCCCGCCGGGCCGTGGAAGCCAGGGGCTGTGTGGTGGTGCTGGAGGACGCCGAGGCGATGGCGGAGGGGGCAGCCAATGCCTTGCTCAAAACCCTGGAGGAGCCCGGCGAGGGCCTGTTGATCCTGATCGCGGCGAAGCCAGAGCAGCTGCTCACCACGATTCGCTCCCGCTGCCAGCAGATCCCCTTCACCCGGCTCAGCTCCGAGCAGCTGGCGGTGGTGCTGGAGCGCTGCGGTGAGCCCGCCCCAACGGCCGATCCACCTGAACTACTGGAGCTGGCTGCAGGTTCGCCGGGGGGCCTGCTGCGTTGCCGCCAGGCCTGGGCAGCCCTGCCTGAGGGGCTGGCGGCAAGGTTGCTGGATTTGGCAGCAGCTGCGGAGCCCCTTCAGGCCCTGGCCCTGGCAAGGGATCTGGCCGAGGCCCTTGATGCTGAACAACAGCTATGGCTGCTTGGCTGGTGGCAGCTGGCTTTATGGAGGCGGCAGGCCCCGGCAGCCCAGCTCCAGCGTCTGGAACGCCTGCGTAGCCAGCTGCGCGCCTACGTGCAGCCGCGGCTGGCCTGGGAAGTGGCCCTGCTGGAGTTGGCGGGGATCTGATCAGCTGGCCTGGGCTTGGCGTTCGCTGGGTAGCTCCAGGCAGTAGCCGGCGCCGTACACCGTTTTGATGAAGCGGGGTTTACGGGGATCGGGCTCGAGCTTGGTGCGTAGGTGGCGCACGTGCACCCTGATGGTCTCGATGTCGTCGTCAGGTTCGTAGCCCCACACCTCCTTGAGGATCAGGGAAGGTGCCACGGTTTGGCCGTGGCGCTGCAGCAGGCAGTGCAGCAGTTCGAATTCCAGGTGGGTGAGGCGCACCGGCTTGTCAAACCAGATGGCTTCAAAGCGCTCCGGCACCAGGGTGATGCAGCCGTAGCTGAGGATTTCGTTGTGCTTGGTGGAGAGGGGGGCATGGTCGCTGCGGCGCAGCAGCGCCTTAACCCGCACCATCAGCTCCTCGAGATCGAAGGGCTTAGGGAGATAGTCGTCGGCGCCGGAATTGAAACCGCTCACCTTGTCTTTGATGCTGCCGAGGGCCGTGAGCATCAGGATCGGGATTTTGGCAGTCCGCTCATCGCGCCGTAGCCGCTGGCAGAGGGTAAGGCCGTCCACCTTGGGCAACATCAGATCCAGCAGGATCAGATCAGGGCTGTATTGAAGAGCAAGGGCCTGGCCCTTGATGCCGTCTTCGGCCCGCTGAACGTCGAAGCCGCCATGCTCCAGGTGGCCTGCCACCAGCTCGCGCATGTCGCTGTCGTCTTCGATCAGCAGGATGCAAGGCTTCATAGAATGAGGTGGTGGAGCAATCGCTACTGCCGCAGCGAACTTCAGCGCATTTTCTCCGTTTTTGCCCGAAAGGGCTAGTTCCGGCCGCTGATAGAAGGTTTGCTGAAACGATTCTTTTGGGCTGATCGCGCCCGTTCACCTGACTCAGGCCAGTGGGGGCAAGCCCTGCAGCTGTCATCTTTGGCCGGATCTTCAGGATTTCTTCCTGGTTTTTTGTTGCGGCGCGGGCAATAAAAAACCGCAACCCAAGGGCTGCGGTTTGGTGAATAAGCTCCCCGGGCGGGATTCGAACCTGCGACCAATCGATTAACAGTCGATCGCTCTACCGCTGAGCTACCGAGGAACAAGCCGGATCAAACCGGTTCGAAGACCTTACCCTTCGGCCCTGCCGCCCTGCAAGGGGGCCAAGCGCTGGGCTAGCTGCTGTCCGTTCTGCCAGCTCCCCACTGAGCCGTGCTCCATCAAGGCGGCGCCATCGCAGTGATGCAGCTCCTCAAGCCGGTGGGTGATCCAAAGGGCAGTGAGTGGGGCTGCGGGCCGGTGGGTGAGCTGCCAGAGCAACTGCAAAACCCCGTTTTGGCTGTCGGGATCTAGCAGGGCGGTTGGTTCATCCAGCAGCACTAGATCGGCGTCGCTGGCAAGGGCGCCGGCTATGGCCAAGCGCTGCTTCTGGCCGCCGCTGAGGGTGTGGATCGGCCGCTCTTCAAAACCGCCTAACCCCACTTGGGCAAGGGATTCGGCCACTCGCGAGCGCCGTTGATCGTCGCCTAAATCTGCTGGCAGGCCTAGTTGCAGGTCGCTGGCGCAGCTGGGCAGCAGCAGCTGGTGGTCTGGGTTTTGAAAAACGAGTGCAGCCTTGCCGGCAGCGCTAATACGGCCGCTGCGGGGCTCCAGCAGGCCGGCGATCAACCGCAGCAATGTGCTTTTGCCGCTGCCATTTGTGCCCACCAGCATCCATAGCCCTGGCCTCGGGATCTGCAGGTTGCAGTGACGCAGGGCTGGGCGGCCATTGGGCCAGGCGAAGCTCAGGCGCTCAACGGTGAGAGGAGTCGTCATGACCGGGTGGCTCCAGCGCGATGCCGTGGCAGCTCAGCTGTCGAAGCTGAAACCGGGGCGCTTGCCGCCGCTACCCATGGCTGATTTCTCGTACAGCTGCACCGCCACCACTTCACTGCAAAGCAAGGTGATCCGCTTTTCCTCCTCCTTCTCGCAAGTGAGTTCCAGCAGTCGGGGGCCATCGCCTTCGAGCACCTGCCGCACCTGGTTGTAGAGGACCTGGGCATCGTTCAACTCCTTGCGCTGAACGGCAACAGGCATGGGGCTGAGCTTGAGGGAGAGCTCGACTACGTACATGGAAGGGGGTTGGGCTGGCCCCACTGTGGCGAATCCCGTCCCCCATGGTGCAAGAAGCGACTTGGGTAAAACGCAACTGGCGGCCCCTAGGTAAATCTGCTCAGCGTTGCGGCGGGTTTGCGCACCTGACGGTTGTGACCCGTAGTATTCCGATGTAACGCTTCATGAAGCCGCTCTCATGACGATCGCCTTAGGCCGCGCGCCGCAGCGGGGATGGTTCGACATCCTCGATGACTGGCTCAAGCGCGACCGCTTCGTATTTGTGGGGTGGTCTGGTCTGCTCCTGTTCCCCACGGCCTATCTGGCCTTGGGTGGCTGGCTCACCGGCACCACCTTTGTCACTTCCTGGTACACCCACGGAATTGCCAGCTCCTATTTAGAGGGCTGCAACTTCCTCACCGCCGCCGTCAGCACCCCTGCTGATGCCATGGGTCACAGCTTGCTGTTGCTCTGGGGCCCAGAAGCCCAAGGCGACTTCGTGCGCTGGTGTCAACTCGGTGGCCTCTGGCCCTTCGTTGCCCTGCACGGCGCCTTCGCCCTGATCGGCTTCATGCTGCGTCAGTTCGAGATTGCCCGCTTGGTTGGCATCCGTCCTTACAACGCCATCGCCTTCTCCGGCCCGATTGCGGTGTTCGTCAGTGTCTTCCTGATGTATCCGCTGGGCCAGAGCAGCTGGTTCTTTGCTCCCTCCTTTGGAGTGGCTGCAATCTTCCGCTTCCTGCTCTTCCTGCAGGGCTTCCACAACTGGACGCTCAACCCCTTCCACATGATGGGAGTGGCCGGCATCCTCGGCGGTGCCCTGCTGTGCGCCATCCACGGCGCCACGGTTGAGAACACCCTGTTTGAGGACTCCGACCAGTCGAACACCTTCAAGGCGTTCGAGCCAACCCAGGAAGAAGAGACCTATTCAATGGTCACCGCCAACCGCTTCTGGAGCCAGATCTTCGGGATCGCCTTCTCCAACAAGCGCTGGCTGCACTTCTTCATGCTGTTTGTGCCGGTGATGGGTCTTTGGACCAGCAGCATCGGCATCATCGGCCTGGCCCTCAACCTGCGCGCCTATGACTTCGTGTCACAGGAGATTCGCGCAGCTGAGGACCCCGAATTTGAAACCTTCTACACCAAGAACATCTTGCTGAATGAAGGTCTGCGTGCCTGGATGGCACCGGCTGACCAGCCGCATGAAAACTTCGTCTTCCCTGAAGAGGTTCTGCCCCGCGGAAACGCTCTTTGATCGAAGCCTGGTTTTGATATCCGAAATCACCCTCAGCGCCCCCACGGGGGCGCTTTTTTATTGGCTAAATTTCGCGAGTTCTGTCAGCAGTGATGTGGCCAAGATCTGGACCTTCGGGTGCTGATCCTGCCGAATGCATCGCCGGCTGGCTCCAATCCCCAGAGGAGGAGGTGCCCGTGAGTTCCAGTTGTTTCACCCAGGGTCTGCTGATCGCGGAGAACGCCGGCTGATTTCGGCGCCTGATTCCTGATCAAACGGTTCCGCGCCATAGCGGACCCGGCGAGAGCCCCCGACGAGCCCAGTGCCCGTCGGGGGCATCGTTTTTGGGGGCGCGTGTCATTGTGCGCAGTGGCACAGGCCCAGGTGCTGCTGCTGTGATAAGGGGTGATTATGGGGTTGGCGCATTGCGCCATCTCGTGTGAGGAACCCATGAAACTCTTTAAGCAACTCCTGGTTGCACCTGCAGCCCTTGGTCTGCTGGCCCCCGTGGCCGCTACCGCAGCTGAGCTCAACTTGGACGGCGTCAACAAGTACGCCTCCGAGGAGCAAGTCACCAGCATCTCCCAGTTCTCTGACGTCAAGCCCACCGACTGGGCTTACCAGGCTCTGTCCAACCTGATTGAGCGCTACGGCTGCGTCGCTGGTTACCCCGACGGCACCTACAAGGGAGCCAAGGCCATGACCCGCTTCGAAGCAGCTGCTCTGCTCAACGCTTGTCTCGACCGCGTCACCGAAGTGACCGACGAGCTCAAGAAGCTGATGGCCGAGTTCGAGAAGGAACTCGCCATCCTCAAGGGTCGCGTTGATGGCCTCGAGGCCAAAGTGGGCGAGCTGGAAGCTAACCAGTTCTCCACCACCACCAAGCTGAAGGGTATCGCCACCTTCACCGTGGGCGGTGCTTCCAACGGTACTGTTAACAACTTCGTTGACTCCGACCTCTCGAATGGTTCGGTCCCCACCCTGGGTGCTCGTTCTATTCAAGCTGAGCGCGTCGCCTTCAACTACGACGTCCGCTTGATTTTCGACACCAGCTTTACCGGTAAGGACCTGCTGCGCACCACCCTGCGCGCCGGTAACTTCGGTAACTCTGTGTTCGGTGGCTCTGGCTCTGCAGCCATGGAAGTCGGCTACCAGGAAGAAGGTGGCACCGACATGGTGGCCATCAACCGCCTGTTCTATCAGTTCCCCATCGGCGAGAACTTCACCGGTACCTTCGGTGCCAAAGTCCGTCAAGACGACATGCTGGCCATGTGGCCCAGCGTTTACCCCGCTGATTCGATCCTGGATCGTTTCACTTACGGTGGTGCTAACGCCGCTTACAACCTGAACCTGGGTGCCGGTGTCGGCCTCTGGTACGAAAAGGACGGCTTCAGCATCAGTGCTAACTACGTTTCTAACGAGTACAGCGCTGGTTCTTCCTCCTACTACAACCTCAACGGCGTGAGCTTCGGCGGCGGCTTTGGGGATGGCAGCACCACCACGGTTCAAGTCGGCTATGCCGCTAAGAACTGGGGTACCGCTTTTGCCTACAACTACACCGAGGCTGCAACGTCCTTCGGTTCGCTTAACGTTGCTTCTGGCCAAATTTTTGGCTATGACGTTAGTGGCACCAACAACTACGGCTTCAGCGCCTATTGGCAGCCTGAGCAGGCTGGTTGGTTGCCTTCGATCAGTGCAGGCGTTGGTGCCAGCCAGTTCAACGGTTCCAACTCCTCCGACGACACCTGGTCCTGGATGGTTGGCCTGCAGTGGGCTGACGCGGTCATCAAGGGCAACGCCTTCGGCATCGGCCTGGGTGAGAACAACACCGACCTCAACCAGTTCGGTCTGGAAGTCTGGTACAAGTTCCAGGTTACCGACAACATCAGCGTGACCCCAGCGATCTTCTGGATCGAGAATGGTGGTGCTAACAACATCAACTTCGCGAACGTGTCCAACGAGGACAGCTTCGGCGCAGTGCTGAAGACCACCTTCAAGTTCTGATCCTCAGAACACAACTGGGCCGGATTCCTCACACACCTCCGGTCCTTTCCTCCTCCACTTCTCAACACACACCTCAATCAACCCCGGCTCACCCCGGGGTTTTTTGTTGGGCAGCCGCAGCGATATCCGCAGGCAGTGGTGCGTGAGTTCCTAAAGTCATCAACAATTCCTTTGCTCGCGGAGGCCTCGCCCTGGCTGCTGCTGAACCCACTGCAGATCCTTATCGCGTGCTGGGTGTTTCACCCACTGCCAGCGGCGCTGAAATCAAGGCCGCCTACCGGGCCCTGGTGAAGCAGCACCACCCGGATGCTGGCGGCGATGACCGCACAATCCTGGCCCTAAACGCAGCCTGGGAGGTATTACGCGATGCCGATCGCCGCCGTCGCTACGACCTCAGCGCGCCCACCTCTTTAGATCCTGCTGGCGCCAGCTTTTCCGTGAAGCGGGCCCGTGCTCAGTCGACACGCAGCGCTGCCACTGATGCCGTGTTGCAGCAGTGGTTGCAGCAGGTGTATGCGCCGATTGATCGGCTTCTGGCTCAAGTGATCAACCCATTCCCAGCCCAGCTCAAGGCCCTCTCCGCCGATCCCTACGACGACACCTTGATGGAGTCATTCTGTGCCTTTCTCGAGCAGGGCCAGGCCCGCATCGACAAGGTTGAGTTGATCTACCGCTCTCAGGTATGTCCACCAGGGGGGCAAGCATTTGCCCTCGATCTTTATCACTGCCTCAGCTTGGTGAAAGACGCTCTCACTGAACTGGAGCGCTACACCATGGGCTACGTGGATTCATATCTGCACGACGGCAGGGAGCTTCTGAAGCAGGCTCGACTGCGCCGTCAGTCATTGCAGTCCCAGCGGCGGGAGTTAGCTGGTTGAGTTAATTTAACTTGGTGTGGGTTCAATTTGCGCGGCAATGACTGCCTCTGGAGAAAAGAGGGCCGCCAAAAAACCTCCTAGTACCATTATCAGGAGGCAGAAGTAAAACGCTGCAAATAAAACGGTGTGGGTTGTTAGTGGGAAAAGCATTACCAGTAATGTTGCTGCATAGGGTGCTGCCATTCTTTGTCTTTCGTGGCATGCCAGCGCAAACCAGCGCCAGCCAAGTGCTATTGCTAGCAGGAGGCCGCCAAGGCCAATTAACCCTGTTTCGGCTGTTAGCTCTAGGTAAATGTTGTGGGCATGGGTGGGCTTGTCTCGATGGCCATGGGGAGTGAGCTGGGCATATAGCGGGTAGGCAGGGCGGAATGCATTGATGCCAACGCCGGTAAGGGGGCGATCTTGAATCATTTTTAGCCCTGCGTCAACAAGAAAAGCTCTGTCGGAGGTGAAGCGGTTTAAAGAATTAAACAGTCGCTTGCTTGATTTGGCATCGCTTGGATTTTCGCGTAGCCCCTGAAGTGAGGCGACCATTTCGCTTCCGGAGGAGATCATCCAGCTCGATCGTTGTTGAAGGGTTGGTGCAAATGGATATACAGCAACTACGGTTGCCACCAATATTGCTAAGCCAATTAGGCGGGTGCGCCTACTCCAGAGACTCGATAGTGCGATCAGGCCTAAGCCCAGTAGTAATAGATTATTGCGTTGGCCCGAGAGAGTCACCGTTATTACAATTCCACTTAGTAGGGCAATGGCCCAGCGCTGGCGTTGTTTTAGAGGCTCCCACAGCACCAGTGGGGTCATTGCTGCCACGATTATGCCGAAAATGCCGTTAGTGGTGAACGGCCCATTAATCATTCCTTCTGCTTTTGGCGTGATTCCAAATACATCTGCGCCGGTGAGAGCTTGCAGTAGGCCATCGCCGATCCAAGCGGCAATCACTATCACTAGACCAGTCTGCAGCCAGCTGTGATCTTGCTGGCGGCGGAGCCCGTAGAGCACGCTCAGGCCGGCCAGCCCAACCAATACAACTGAGGCGATTTCACCCCAGCTTTTGCTAGGAGCTAGTGATGTGGGAATTGATAGCAACCCTGGAATCAGTAAACACAGCAGCAGCAAGCCCAGCCGTTTGGCAGGTTCAGCAACCGCTCGCCATTCGCCGCGCCAGGTAAGGGCTAAGCCCAGCAGGGCTGACCCCACCAGTGGCACTCGGTATTCCCCCGGGAAGGGCTGCCAGGCCACCATCAGAAGCGCAAACAACCGGCAAAGGTTGGTCAGAGTCAACGCTCTACCAAGGTTGCCAAAGGTCACAAGGCTGGAAAGTCTGTTCAAGCAGGAAAGACCTCCAGTTGGTCTAGCCGCAGCCACACATCCGGCACCGGGCGTCGCCAGCGCAGCTGGGCATAGTCACCCTTGATGGCCAGGATTTCGCCGGGGCCTTCTGCCAAGTAAGCCGGCAGTGCATCGCTCGCGTTGGCTTCCAGGCTGCCGATGTAAGCAGCTTTGTCTACCCGCACCAGGCTGCCCTTTTTCAGGGGCGTCTGAGCTTGCGTCTGTACTTGCGGCTGGGCGGCAGGTGCTGGGGCGGCGTCAGCCATGTTTCATTTGTCTGTTGGCTCAGCTTAAGGCGCTTCGGGCAGTCCAGACCAGCTCGTCGGTAGCGCCCCTCCGAGTGGTGTAACTCAGGAGGTCCTGTGACCCTTTCCGGAGGGTGAACAGGAGCAGTCAAGAGATGACTGCTTGGAAGCTGATTGCGCAGCTCCGTTCATCCACTATGA